>JAXJQT010000613.1:0-1086 GCA_036311025.1 Spirochaetota bacterium | reverse complement strand
GTAATATTTCTGTCGCTGTCTGTCTTAGCTTTTTTAATCAATGCTGCTGTTTCGTCTTCCGTTGCAGAAAGCATTATCGCATTACCGCGACTTTTACTCATTTTCTGACTTCCGTCCAATCCCATAATGCTCGGAGTTTTAGACAACAACGCTTGCGGCATTGGGAATACCGGCTCACAATCTTTACAGAACTTCTCATTAAAACGACGTGCAATAAGACGAGTCATTTCAAGATGAGGAAGCTGATCTTTTCCTACCGGAACAACCGTTCCCTTACAATAAAGAATATCAACCGCTTGATGAACCGGATAAGTATACATTCCTGCATTAACACTTTTTAATCCGGCAGCTTGGATTTCTTCCTTTACAGTAGGATTTCTGCTTAATTCCGCATTTGATACAAGAGTCAAAAAAGGTACCATTAACTGATTGGCTTCGGGAACATAACTGTGCGGATAAATAATCACATCATCATTCGGTTCGATTCCTGCAGCAAGATAATCAATAACAAGCTGCTTTGTATTTTGTGAAATTTCTGAAAATGCATCATGGTCTGTTAATACCTGATAATCCGCAATTAATATACATGTAGGAACACCCAATTTTGACAATCTTACACGATTTTGTAATGAACCGAAATAATGTCCGATGTGTAATCTGCCGGTAGGTCTGTCCCCTGTAAGTACGCGATATTTCTTAGGATTAACCACAATATCTTTTTCTATTGCATGGCTACGCTCTAACGCAGCCTCATAAGTTGATTTTGATTCTGACATAAAACCTCTTAGTTTAAAAAAAATGGCGAAGATTCAACCTTCACCACTTTTATATAATTTATTACAAAAAATTAAAATGCAATTGTTACTTTACCGTCAACTTTTAAATCTCCGGCTGAATCTTCTACGTAAACACGGCAATCTATTAATTTCTCACCGTCTTTTTCGTATTTCTTTTTAACAATTCCTTTTGCAATCAAAGTATCTCCCGGACGAGTAATACTTTTAAATCCGGCAGAATATTTCTTTATCATTTTAGGACCGGCAAATGATGTAATCATCTGTCCCAAAATTCCCATTACAAGCATTC
>JAXJQT010000612.1:0-2358 GCA_036311025.1 Spirochaetota bacterium | reverse complement strand
GTTTGGCTACTGCACCGCCGGCTACAATCGCCGCTGTAGTACGTGCAGAACTTCGCCCGCCGCCTCGATAATCACGCACGCCGTATTTTTTACTGTAACAAAAATCTGCATGTCCCGGACGAAACAAATCTTTCACCGCTAAATAATCACTGCTTTTGACATTAGAATTTTTTATAATCATCGCAATGGGAGTTCCAGTTGTCACGCCTTCAAAAACACCGCTTACAATATCGACAATGTCGCTTTCCTTGCGTGGTGTAGTCAATGTACTTTGTCCGGGACTTCGGCGTGCCATTTCTGCTTGAATCTCTTTTATATCTATTTTCATTCCGGCAGGACAACCGTCTATCACACAACCGATTGCGTCACCGTGAGATTCACCCCAAGTTGTTATGGTAAACAAATTTCCAAAGCTATTTCCTGCCATCATTTATACTCCGAACTATATTTATTGCCGTGTTATATAACAACAATTATCAAAGAACAAGCAGAAAAAAAATAAAATACTTCATTAATATAATGTTTATTTATTCACATAAAAAAATAAGCAAATAACATAAAAACTTTTTTATTCCTTTATACATGAGAAAAAATATGATATTTGTAATTCTAAATAAAAAGCTGATTTTTACAACGGAGGCTTTATGCTAAATCTCATCCCCATAATTATTAATTTTATAGGTGCATTAGCTATTTTACTTTACGGAATGAACATGCTCAGTGACGGTGTCCAAAAAGGTGCGGCAAGCAGTTTGCAACGTTTACTCGGTATTGTTTCCGGTAACAGATTTACAGCCGTTCTTACCGGACTTTTGGTTACGGCTATAATCCAATCTTCAGGTGCCACTACGGTTATGGTCGTAAGTTTTGTCAATGCTCAAATTATTTCGCTCACGCAGGCAATAGGAATTATTTTCGGTGCAAATATCGGTACTACCGTAACAGCTTGGATTGTTTCGCTGTTTGGTTTTTCTTTTAAAATTTCCGCATTCGCAATTCCTTTGTTCGGATTCGGTTTTTTTATTACATGTCTAAAAAAATGGAATCTTCACAGTCTCGGCGAAATCTTGATGGGATTCGGTTTGTTGTTTTTCGGATTAAGTTTATTAGGCGATTCACTGACATTAAGTGAAGATTCCGTAGCTTTTTTGAAAAACATCTCTGAATGGGGGTTCGGCGGCTTATTACTGGGAGTTTTGGTAGGTGCATTTTTTACGGCGTTGATTCACTCTTCAAGTGCAATGACGGCAATTGTTTTGACAATGGCTGCAAACGGTTCATTGACATGGGAATTTTCAGCTGCCGTTGTATTGGGAAGTAATATCGGTTCTACAATTGACGCCATTCTTTCTGCTATGGGGTCATCTACAAATGCAAAAAGAGCTGCTTTAGTTCATGTATGTTTTAATATTGCCGGAACAGTGATTGCATTAATCGTATTTAAGCCATTCCTTGCATTAATCGATTTTATAGTACCGAAAGCCCCGGTTGATAATATTACAACTCATATTGCAATGCTTCATACGATTTTCAATATATGCTGTACTTGTATATTCTTGCCTTTTGTAAATCAAATTGCTGCGTTAGTTTCCAAAGTTATTAAACACTCCAGCACAGAAGAAGACTCTGATTACAAGTTGCCTATGATTTTTTCAAGCGGACACGGTTCTGTAGAACTTTATGTTCTTCAAGCTGAAAAAGAAGTTGAGAAAATGGCAGCAAAAGTCATGTTGATGTTTAATCACATTTGCACCAGTCTCGATCCGGCAAAAAAAGAGGAAGTTACCAATATTTCAGAGGAAATCTCCAAGCATGAAAATTATGTAGATCAGATGATGGAAGAAATTACAGACTTCCTCGTGAAGTGCTCTCAATTAGACGGTGCTACAGGTATTATTCAAAATAAAATAACTCAATTACAACAAATAATCGATTATCTCGAAACATTAAGTGACGAATCTACCAGAATTATCCATAACATAGAAAAATATCTTTCAAAGAAACAAGATAAAAAACTTACATCTGATAAGATTTTGACTTACATGAAGAAAGTTTGTGAGTTTTATGAATATGTGGTTAATTTCTTGGGAACGGGACTTTCAAAATCACAAAGATCTGTTGCATCGAAAATGGAAGATGAAATCGACGAAATGCAAAGAGTACTCAAGAAAAGTGCAAAAAAACGTTTGGAAGACGGCGGCGATGTAAAAAGCTTGCTTAGATATATTGATATCGTCAGACGTATAGAAAATGCCGGAGACAGCATATACGCTTTAGTCAGACTTTTATAATTCTGTTTTGTAATTTTTTAAAGTGAAGTCTAATCAAAAGAAAGCTTCTTTTGCAAAGACTTCACTT
>JAXJQT010000611.1:0-4616 GCA_036311025.1 Spirochaetota bacterium | reverse complement strand
TATCTATTGATGTTGGAAACTTTGTTTATCACAGAGACTGGGGTATCGGACTGATAAAATCAGTAGAACGCGATGATTTTACGATTGATTTTGAAAAAAGCAGAAATCATAAAATGTCATTGAAATTGGCTATTTCTTCGTTGCGAGTATTGGCAAAGAATCACATTTGGGTTCTTAAACTGAAAAATATAGAAAAATTGAAAGCAAAAGTTGTAGAAGAACCTTTATGGGCAATGAAAATCTTAATCAAAAGTTATAATAACAATATTAAATTAAAAGAAATAAAAGCTGAATTGGTTCCGGATGTTATTACACAAGGTAAATGGAATAACTGGTGGTCTAAAACAAAAGAATTGATGAGAAATGATCCGATTTTCGGAACTGTAGATGAAAACAGTGATATTTATATGCTAAGAGACAGACCTATTTCCGTAGAGGAAAGAACTGCTAATGCATTTAAAGCTTCAAAAGATTTCATGCAGCGTTTTAATATTGCTTATCAATATTATCAGCAAGATTCAGAACCGGATCCGGATTTACTAGGAGACATGATTGCTTATTTTAAAACTCATGCAAAAGTAATTGATGTTGTTAATGAGCAAACAATTATAAGTTTCTTGTTATTGAAGCTTTTCCAAAAGAAATATTCATTCTTAAAAGTTGAAACTCCAAGTTTCAGAGAGTTAATCGAAAATGTAGAAGACCCTCTTGATATTTATGAAGCTATTTCTTTACAAGAACTTAGAAATGATTTCTTAAGAAATATAAAAGAATCTACCAGTGATGATGAAAGTACATGGCAAGAGACTTATATTCGATTGTTCTCCTTATATCCAAGTACTTTTATTTACGAAGAATTGGACAAGGCTTCACTTGAAGACCATAAGTATGTTAAGCAGCTTGTTCACGATTTGATGGTGGCTTATAAGGAATACCGAGAAGCATTTTTCTGGCTTGTACCAAGAGTTTTATCTTCTAAGGAAAAAGCAGAAGATTTTGGTGTAAATTATGAAACTGTCTTATTCTCATTGTTACATTTGATTGAATTAGCAGGAAATAGCATTACTATCAAAAAAGAAACAACTAAAAATAAAAAGTTACAAAATCAAGTAAGAGATTATTTGTTCAAAAATACAATTTTGGAAAATTATATTGAAACGGCGTCTTTGGATTTTGCAAACCGTCTTTATAAAATAACAATTGATTTGAATTATCTCGGAGAAGAAGATAAAGTAAAAATTAAAGATAAAATTGCAGAATGTTATCCTGATATCGCAGCTAAATACAAAGCTGTTGAAGAAAGCGAAAATGAAGAAATCAAGATTAAAAATCTTGCAGATAAATTGCTTACATTGCGAAAGAGTTTGGAAGAAAAGAAAAAAGAACTTGCTTATATTCAAGAAGTTGAAGTTCCTCAAAACTCTAAAGATATCGGAGAAGCTTTGGAAAAAGGTGACTTGCGAGAAAATTCAGAATATAAAGCTGCCAAAGAAAAAGAATCTCAGCTTGCAGCCAGAGTTACAGAATTGGCTAACGGAATTAATGAAGCAACTATTATCGAACGCAGTGATGTTAATCCGGCAACAGTTTCTTTTGGTACTAAGATTGAAGTGTTGGAAAACTCAGATGTGGTAAAATTCACAATATTGGGACCATGGGAATCAGATATTGAAAATAATGTGCTTTCTTATAGATCTCCGTTAGGAATGGCATTATTGGGTAAAAAAGTTGGTGACGTTATTGATTTTAATGACAAGAAATATTCAATTAAGAGTATTGAAGTTGCTGATTTTGAATAATTTAATAATGATTTGTACTAAATATGGAAAATCAAGTTGATTCTTTTCATATTTAGTGTAAAATAAATAAAACTAAAAAAAGGAGTTTGGAAGAATAATGACTAGAGCAGAAGTAGAAGAATTAGTAAATAACGTATTAGTAGAGGAGTTTGAAAAATCAGAAGATGAGCTTAAAGCTGAAGCTAGCTTGTTCGATGATTTAGAGCTTGACTCTTTAGATGGTATTGATTTAATTGTTGCTTTAGAGAAAGCTGTAAAAGCTAAAACTGGTAAAGAAACAAAAATCAATGAAGAAAAAGCTAAAGGTTTAAGAACTGTTGGTGACATTTATAATGTAATCGAAGAATTAAACTAATAGTTTTTTGTTGATGTGTAAGATGGGATAAGTCCATAATATCTGTGGATTTATCCCATTTTTTTATGTTCAGAGAATATGATAATTTTTATTAATGTTATTTAAAAAGGCTGAATGAATATCATATAAATTCTTTTCTTAGAAAATTATTTAATGCATCTTGCCATGACGGAGGCGTGCAGCCAAGTACTTGCCTGATTTTTTCTGTAGACATTGCAGATTTTTTTGGACGTTCGGCAAGCTGTTTGTATTCCTTTGTGGTTATAGGTGTAATTTTGACTTCTTTATCCAAAAATTGGAAATCTTTTGCTTGACGGTAGATTTCAGAAGTAAAATCAAACCAGCTTATTTCTTCGCCGCTGTTGCAAAAATGATAAATCCCGTATGCGGTAGAATCAATTGATATAATTTCTCCCAGTAATTTTGATAAATCTCTAGTATATGTAGGCAAACCGAATTGGTCATTGATAACTTTGATTTCTTCCTTAGAATTAAAAAGATTGAGCATTGTTTTTACAAAATTATTTTTATTATGTCCGAACAACCATGAGATTCTGATGACGAAGCTTTTCTCATATTCTTTTAGTTCTAATTCTGCGTTGAATTTACTCTTCCCGTAAATATTAAGTGGATTTGGAATGTCATCTTCTGTGTATTTAGAGTTTTTATTTCCGTCAAAAACGTAATCAGTTGATATATGTATAATCTTTGCATTTTTTTCAGTTGCAATTTTGATGATGTTACAAACTGCATGGTGATTTAATTTAAAAGCGTTTTCACTGTCTTCCTCAGCTTTGTCTACAGCCGTATATGCGGCACAATTTATAATCCAGTTGATTTGTTTATTTTTTGAAAAATCTTTTAGATTGTCGAAATCTGTAATATCTGTTTCATGTCCACTGGCAACATACGAGAAGTTTTTTTCTTTTAGCATCAGCTCAACTTCTTGCCCCAGCAATCCGGATTTTCCTATAAGCCAAATCATTTCAGAATACCTCAGCGTTTTCTAAAATAGGAAGCTTTAAGTCTTTTTCTGAAATTATAGGAGATAAGTTTTCTCCCCAAGGGAGATTAAGTGTTGGATCGTTCCAAATGATACCCCGTTCATGTTCTTTATTATATTCACAACTACATTTATAAAATAAATGTACTTCATCAGATAAAGCCATAAAACCGTGTCCAAAACCGGCAGGAATATAAAATAAATTATGATTTTCGCCTGAAAGTTTTACGATTGTATATTGCTTAAAAGTTGGAGAATCTTTCCTTAAATCAACAGCGATATCTATTATTTCACCGGATATTACTTGTACTAATTTAGCTTGTGCAAAAGGCGGTAATTGATAATGCAATGCTCGTATTACACCTTTCTTTGAAAAAGAATGATTATCTTGTACAAAATCAACGTTTATTCCGATTTTTTGAAAATCACTTTTTTTGTAGGCTTCCATGAAAAAACCTCGTTCATCATGAAAAACTTGCGGACAAAATAAAATTGTTCCGTTTTTTTCTTGTAATACAGTAAATGCCATATTTCCTCACATTAATTTTCTAATGATAATAAGTATGAATAAACATAATAGCTTTGCATGACTTTTCTAATGTAATGCCGAGTTTCTTCGATAGGCAACATTTCATAGCGAGTTTTACCTGGATACTTTTTGTATTGATGCTGCCAACGTCGTGCTCGTCCTTGTCCGGCGTTGTATCCTGCGGCAATCAGCTCTTTGTCACTTACTAAAGTTTGCAAATAAGAAAGAAAATATACGCCGAAATGTATATTTTGATCAGCATTAGTTAAATCAATATCTTTTTGTTTAATTTCAACTTTTGGAGCCAACCAACGAGCTGTAGACGGCATTACTTGCATCAGTCCTACTGCGTCTGCACTTGAAATAATATCTGCTTTATATCTGCTTTCTTCTCGCATAATAGCCCAAACCAGAGCCGGTTCTACATTATATTTCTTTGTCCATTTTTCAACACTTTCTTTGTAATGCTGCGGATACAAATGATTTAGTGTTTCCAAATCAGGCATGGCGAAACTGCTTTCGTATAAAAGCTCAGCAATTTTAGTAGAAATTCTTACAGCTTTATAATAGTCTCCTTGCTCTTCGAGAAAATCACGCACAAATGTGTATAAATAGGCTTGATCTTTAGCAGGTAAATGGCTTGGCGGAATATAGTTTTTCATTATTTCAGTGAAATTATATTTTTTAAAGTATTCCCACTTTTTTATTTCAATATTGACACCTTTTGATACATTTTCCGGATAATTCGGGTGTTTTTGTTCTACGACAAAACGTCCGCCGTTATTGCGAAGATTGGCGTACGATAGCGGCAATTTGTTTGCAAGGTAATTACTCCATTTTGTTTCATCCGGATAAATCATTTCGATAAGATAGGCGATGGAACTGACATAAGCATCAGAAAAACTTTCAGGTTCCAGCATTTCTATAGAG
>JAXJQT010000610.1:0-1026 GCA_036311025.1 Spirochaetota bacterium | reverse complement strand
TGCGGGACTATTACTAAAAGACGTAATCAACGAACAATTTGCCATCGGTAATTCAAAAATATTTTTCCTGTTAGCATTGTTTTTTATCTATACGGCTGTAATTTTAATTTTAAGCAACCGCATAAAGAAAAAAGAAACTGCACTAATCGACAAAATGAATATAAAGCAAGCGTTGACAGTGGGAATATTTCAAGCAATAGCGATTCTGCCGGGGATTTCTCGTTCCGGTTCAACTATTTCCGGTGCACTTTTTTGCGGTGTCGACAAAAATGACGCCGGTCGTTTTTCATTCCTTTTGAGCATTCCACTAATATTGGCTGCTTTTTTGTTGGAAATAAAAGATTTAATTACAGGTGAATTGGTATTGGCATCCGGTGCGATACTTTCTTATTTAGTCGGTTTGGTAGTTTCCTTTGTCGTCGGATATATTTCTTTAAAGTTATTACTTAAAATGATTCAAAAAGGTAAAATCGGATTTTTCGCATTTTATTTGCTCATCCCGGCAATAATATCAATCATTTTGGGATTCATTCCGGCATAAAATGTTTTATCGCTTTATTTTAAAAAAAACTTCCGTTTCCTTGAATTAAAGAAGCGGAAGTTTTCTTTTTTTACGAATAAATTCCGTGAAGAAATAAATGAACTATTCTGTAAATCAATTCTTGCGACAGTTCTATTTTGCCATTCAACAACAACAATGCATAAGAATTAATCATTCCCAAATATGAACGGGAGATCTCTCTTTCATGTCCTTTCATATTCCCGTTATCTTGAGCTGCTTTTAAAAAAAACGATTCTACAATCTCTTCAATACGTTCACAATAAGGTGTTATAGTCAAAAACGCCGTAGTATTGACGGCACTGGAACTCATCGATAAATACAGACGGTAAAAAATCGGATTTTCTATTGCTGCTGTTAAAAATGTTTGTGAAAGCTTAGTAATTGTATTTACCGTATCACCTTGATAAACAGCCGCCGCATCCAGCTTATTTAAAAAATCTGAAAAATGATATTCTAAGATTGCC
>JAXJQT010000609.1:0-1673 GCA_036311025.1 Spirochaetota bacterium | reverse complement strand
TTCACCTACAGATAAAATAATTTTTGATGTCGGTCATCAGTCTTATACTCATAAAATCCTGACAGGGCGATATGACAAAATGGACACATTGCGTCAAAAAGACGGACTAAGCGGTTTTTATCGTCGCAGTGAATCCGTTCATGATCCGGTGGACAGCGGACACGCATCTTCTTCGATTTCACAAGCAGCCGGCTTTGCACAAAGCAATTTGTTGCGTGGAGAAGACGGACGAGTTATTGCCGTAATCGGTGACGGTGCGATGACCGGCGGTGTTGCAATGGAAGGATTGAATTTTTGCGGACAAAATCGTTTGCCGGTTATTGTCGTTTTAAATGATAATGAAATGTCAATAGATTGCAGTGTCAGTCCGGTTTCTCGTTATATCAATCATGTTGCAGCGTCGGAGCGTTATCGAAAATTTATAGATGAAATGCGACATCCTTTAGGACGTAAATTTCCGCTGAATCGTTTGTTTAAGAAATTGTTTAATAAGTTTGAGAAGGGAATACGTGTTCTTCTTGATTATGACAATCTGTTTACTCAGATGGGATTTGATTATGTCGGGCCGATTGACGGACATAATATTGAAGAATTGATTTATATTCTTCGTAAAGTGCAAAAACAACTTACCAAACCGGTACTTTTATATGTAAAAACTAAAAAAGGTCGCGGTTATAAACCGGCAGAAGATGATCCGGTAAGTTATCACGGTGTAGCTCCTAAATTTTATTTACCTAAAGAAAAAAAACGTTCGTATACAGATGTGTTTTCTGCGAAGTTGTGTGAACTGGCAGAAAAGCATCAAGATATTGTCGCCATAACTGCGGCTATGGAATCGGGAACCGGGCTTTCTGCATTTCATACGAGATTTCCCGATCGTTTTTTTGATGTGGGTATTACCGAACAGCACGCGGTTACATTTGCATCGACATTGGCGTATAGCGGTCTTCATCCGGTTGTGGCGATTTATTCTACTTTTTTTATGCGTGCCGTAGACCAACTTTGTCAAGATATAGCAATCAGTAATGCACCGGTGATTTTGGCGATAGACAGAGCCGGAATTGTCGGAATGGACGGTGAAACGCACAACGGACAATTTGACTTGTCGATTTTCAGAATGTTTCCGCAAATGACGGTACTTGTGCCGTCTGACGGAAGAGAGTTGGAATTAATGTTGGAATGGGCGTATTCTCAGAAAAAAGCTGTAGCGATTCGTTATCCGCGTGATGAGGCTTTGTATTTGGATATAGAACATCCGCCTATAGATGAAGAAAACAGTTTTGTTAATATTCAAGCCGGCAAAGATGTGTTGTTTATCGTAGTAGGTTCTATGCTTGACAGTGTGATAAAAGCCGGTGAGGCGGCAAAAGAAAAGGGCGTGGAATGTGCGATTATCAGTTTGCGTTTTGTAAAGCCTTTGCCGGTAGAGAAATTGCTGGCAGAAATAAAAAAATACAAACGTGTTGTGGTTGTGGAAGAGAATATAAGTAACGGCAGCGTGGCACAAGAACTTTCATTGAATATGTTAAAAAATGAAATATTTGTACCGCTGGAAAATATTTGTATTCCCGACAAATTTATATCTCATGGTTCAAGAACAGCGATACTGGAAGAACTTGGTTTTTCAAAAGAAGCTTTCTTAAAATTGATGATTGATAAATAATGATTTAAAG
>JAXJQT010000608.1:0-17723 GCA_036311025.1 Spirochaetota bacterium | reverse complement strand
TTAGACAATCGTTCATAAGAATCGCCGAAAGGAACTAGATATTCTTTGAAATCCATATTATTCTTTTTCATATTCAAGAAAGTTAATGTATTTCTCAAATCAAGTTCAAAACGGAAATAATCTGTTATAAAACGATTTTTACTTAATGTTTCAAGATTTTCATAGAACAGAGCAAATAACTCATCTATTTCCTGTAATTCGGGATAATCTCTTTTTCCCAATTTTTTATTACTGAAATAAGTCGATAAAAATGGAAAAAATTCATCTGTATCTTTTAGATTTTCTAAAAAATCTTCCCTTGTATAAAAAGCAGGATAAATATAAGGTGATGACTCCCTGGAATCACTTTTTGCGGCATTTAAAATATCATTAAATATAAAAACCTTTTTTAATTCCAAAAATTCTTTTTCAGACAATTGGCTTTCACAAAAATCAAGAAACTCGGTCAATGAAGGAAGTTTTTTCTGTGAATCAAGCTCCAAATCCGGAAGACTTGATATCAGATAAAAATATTCTTTCACTTTTATGCTCCCGGGAAGAGAATTTTCTTTGCTTTTGGTCTTAAGAATGACTGGAAGAAATTCACAAAATCATCTTCTGTAAAAGACAATACATAAGAACCGTCTTTTGGTGTCACTTTAAAACCGCCCGCCATTCTGTCTTCAAATTTTAATTCCATTCCTTTACTTAAGAAAGAAGACATTTCCTTTTTGAAAAAAGCTTCAAAATCGGCTTTTGATTTTTCAGGTAGAATGACATTTAAATCCATTTCTTCTGAACCCATTTTAGTAGCAACAACTTTTACTACATCCGCAATCAATTCTTTACTGTTTACTACATCAGATACATTTGCAGATATAGTATTTTTTGCCAAAATTGCTGTAATTTCTTGCTTCAATAATGACATTGCCTGTTCTCCGGCAACTTTTATTTCTGCATTAGTCTTTTGTCCCAGCAATTCAGCTTCTTTTTTTGCATTAGCTTTTAAAGCTTCCGCTTCTTTTTTTGCTTCTGCTAAAATTTGCTCAGCTTCTTTTTTTGCATTATCAAGTAATGCTTTAGCTTCGCTGTTAGCTTTTTCGATTCCATCTTGATAAATCTTTTGTGTCAGTTCTTGCAATTTAGATTCCATCGACCAACCCCTTTTTTAAAAATATTGTTCAACACTATACGAGAAAATTTTCAAAAATCAATATCTTTCTTTTTTTTTTAACTTCCTTAAAGCAACGATATCATTTGTGTAAATCTCTCTTGTGTATTTTCCTTATTAAAGAAGATACCTTTATCTGGATATTTTTCATAATCATACATTATACCTTTATATACAAAACTTAATTTGTAAGAATGTAAATATCCTCTGTCAGCTTCTTTTCCGCCATATAAAACATCTCCTAATATAGGAGATCCGAGAGACTTCATTGCAACTCTTATTTGATGAGTTTTCCCCGTTTGAGGTTTTAACAGAAATAAAAACTTATCATCTTTCGTTACTGAAAAAAAACGCGTTATTGCAGGATTTTCGTATGTTCTACTCAATTTCCATTGTCCATTTCTTGCTTTTTTCATATCACCGGAAACTAATCCCGTTTTCTTTTTTGGCTTTTTATCTGAAATTGCCAAATAATATTTATCTACCTCTCTGGAACTAAACAATTTTGACAAATCCGAAGCTACTTTTGCTGTTTTAGCTACTATTAAAATACCGGAAGTTATTTTATCAAGCCTATGCACTGCATATAAATTAATTTTAAAATCTTCCTTTAACTTAACAAATAATCCCTTTTCATTATTTTCAGAATGAAAACTTACATTGGGATTTTTATCTATAACTATAAAATCTTCATTATTATCTAATAATTCATAAAACGAATTGTTATTCATATTTTTTTCTCATACCTATAAATGCTGCCTGTCCTTGAAATAAATCTTTTTCTCTTCTATATGAGGAGAACAATGGTGATTCATTGCAACAAGTACAATACTCACTGTAATCAATATTTTCCTTTTTAATTCCGCATTCTAATAATTGTAAATAAACACAATATGATAAGTCAAAAAATAATTTACCTCCTCTCTTTTCAAACAGTAAATCATTTGATGTCGGAAAAAAATCTAAAAAATCTTCACTTACTTGATAACAGCATTTTTTTATCCCTGGACCGATAGCTGCATAAATATGTTCAAAAGGTGTTTGCTTCTTGTTAAAATACGACATTACATTGTTAATAATTTGTTTATAAGTTCCTTTCCATCCCGAATGAATTGCTGCTATTATATTATTCTTTGGTGAATATAATAACACCGGAATACAATCTGCCCATGTCGTTAATAACATTATATTTGTACTTTCGGTAACACAAGCATCGCCTTCTAAAGCGTCTTCTTTTGAATATCTTCCTTTGTTTGCAATATTCGGAAAAACCTCTATATACTCATTAGAATGAGTTTGAAGCGGTGAAAATATCGAAAAATCCTCTGCTTTATTAATTTTTAGGATTTGTTCTTTATTAAAAGATGTTGTTTTTCCGTTCAAACTTTCTCTTGTTAATGCCATGTTTCCCATTTGGGCTAGAGTAAACCCACAAAAGATATTCGACTTAAATTTAGAAGCCCAAAAAGGTTGTAATATATTGTTAATAAGTTCCATAAAAAAACTCCAAAACTGTTAATAACTTGTTAAAGTCTAAAAATAACACACATTCTTTGGTTAATAAATACGTTTTTTTTCTCTTTAATCGCTCATCTAACTTACGCTTATATAAGTATTTAACGGTATTCACAATCAACAAAAATCATTCATTGTTTATAAGTTATAACACTATTTTTTTTCGATAATTGTTAATAACTTTTTTTAAAAGGTCGATAGAGAAAAAAGAATTCAATATTCTCGACACTGACATTCTAAAAATTGAATGTCTTCGTTATTTTTTTATTAAACAAATAGGATTGTTACATGGATTACTCAATTTTCTGGACAGGGATTCAAAACTTATTAAAAAAAGAGATTCCCGATATGTTTTTAACGCAACTACAATATTCTTCTTTTTCTGAGAAAGAAAGAATTTTAACATTGGCTACAGCTAATGATTTTTTGAAAGATTTTATATCTGCAAATTACTTAGCTAGTATCGAAAAACTTTTATTGCAATGTTGGAATCAAAATATATCCGTTTTAATCATAACTGCTAATATTTCTGCTGTAAAAGAAATAAAAAGCGAGGACAAACAAATTGAAACAAAAGAAGAAGCATCTTTATCTCTAAACACTAAAAATACAGAACTACAAGAGGCTAAAAAAGATACTTCTTTTGTGACTTTACTTGAGGAAAAATTAACTGATATAAAGAATACAGAAAAAGATGAATCTTTAGAGACTGAAACTTTTGTTCCTCTTAAAACTGAGAAATCAATAATTAATAATGAAAATACAAATTACGCAGAACTTCCATCTTTAGAAAAAATCAACGTTACTACTATAGAGGAAAAACAATCAGAACGCTCTATTTCTGATGAAGATAATGAATTTACTTTCGATTCTTTTTTAACTGATGATACAAATGAATATGCGTACAGACTCGCCCAAGCTATAGCTGAAGACCCGGGTAATCCTAAAAGAAATCCATTGTTTTTATGGGGCGAAAGCGGAACAGGTAAAACTCATTTAGTCAAAGCTATAAAACAACGTGCAGAAGAAATATACTCTCAGAAAAAAATAATTTATGTAACATCTGAAAACTTTACAAATGAATTTTTAGAGTCTCTCGGTAATAAGCAACCTAGAACATTCAGAAAAAAATACAGAACTCTTGATATTTTACTTATTGATGATTTTCAAGATATGGCTGGAAAAGGTGTTTTTTTAAATGAACTTTTTAATACATTCAATGAACTTTATGATCGAAAAACACAAATCGTTATAACCTGTGATCAACCTATTTCTAAAGTTAAAGATATCGAAAAAAGAATAAAAAGTCGCTTCAGTATGGGAACTACAGTTGAATTAAAACAGCCTGACTATGAATTGAAAATGGCAATATTAAAAGATTTAGCTTCTCAAAATAAAATGGAAATATCACTGCAAAATATAGAATACATCTGTACTAATATTTCCGGTAATATAAGAGAAATCAAAGGTGCATTCAGAGACTTATTATCATACACAAGTATTATGAACATAAAAGAAATAACAACCGAAGTTATCAATAAATGCCTTAAAGATAAAATTACTGCCGTCAAATCCGTAGGTAATATTTCTATTGATAAAATAATGGAAATAGTCGCGAATTACTATGATTTAACTGTTCCAGATATACGTGGAAAAAAAAGAACTCAATCTATTGCTCTTGCAAGACAAATAGCTATGTATTTGAGTACTCAATATACTAGGTTATCAACAACTCAAATAGGAAAATACTTCAACAAAGAACATGCTAGTATTATTCATGGAGCAAAAAAGATAAAAAAATGTATGGAAGAGAACAAAAAGTTAAAATCAGATATTGTTAATATTGAAAACAGAATAAAAGAAAGTGTTTAAAAAAACTGAATAAGTTGTTCATTTAACCAAAAAAAATGTTAAAAAGGTTTTTTGCTGTTCATAATGTTCATAAGTTGAAAATGTTATAAACAAGTTTTCATATGAGCTAAGTCCTTATAATAAAAGGATTTAAGGTACTTATAAACATATAAACAGACACTACTACTGATACTACTAAATTTATATAAATTTAATAGTATTAGAAAAAGTTTATAACTCAGGAAAAGGAGCAAGAATGAAATTTTATTGTTCAATCGAAAGTCTAAACAAAATACTAGGAATATGTGAAAGTATAATATCTTCTAAAAACAGTATTACTATTTTATCAAACATACATATAAAAGCAAAAGACAACCAATTAACCATAAAAGCATGTGATACATTAATAAGCTTTTATGCAGAAATAGGAGCAGATGTAGAAGAGGAAGGAGAAATCTGTTTAAACTCAAATAAGCTTTATTCTATAGCCAGAAAATTGCCTTCAGATGAAATCGAAATGCAAAGTGATTCTGATTTGAATATTCAAATCAAAGCTAAAGGGAAAAATACATTGAAATACAATCTTAAAGGTATATCACCCGACAAATTTCCTGAAATGCTTGATACTTCAAATATCAATTATTTTAGTATCCCTAAAGAAACATTTGCTGACATGGTAAATAAAACAAAGTTTGCAATATCACAAAATGATAATAGAAAATTTGCACTAGGAACTTTATTTGAATATGAAGATAATAAATTAAGAATGGTAACAACTGACGGAAAGAGATTAGCTAAAATAGAAAAAGAAATAGATATAAAAGAATCTTTTTCTAAAGTAGTAGTCCCGCCTAAAATCCTACAAGAAGCACTGAAACTTTGCAACGGTGATGACAAAGGAGATTTGAAAGTAGGTATAAACGAGAAAGAAATTTTTATCAATGTAGACAATTGTTTCTTTATTTCAAATCTTTTAGATTCAGGTTTTCCTAGTTATCAATCTGTTATACCTGCCAATTCTTCCAAAAGCTTTAAAGTTAACCGCAAAGATTTTAAAGATGCAATTGACCGAGTAAGTGTAATGGGAGAAAAAGAAACGCATAAAGTTATAATCTCTTTAAATACTGATAAGATGAATATTTACAGTGAGAACACTACTTACGGAGACGGTGAAGAAACTATAGATATTGAGTATAACGATGAAGATATAAAAATAGCCTTTAATTATAGTTATATAACTGATGTAATCAGTGTCGTAAAAAACGATAATATTATTTTCAAATTTAATAACGCATCCAGTACGTTGGTTATTTTAGAAGAAAATAACTCTGATTATATTTATATCATGATGCCGATGAGTGTTTAATTGACTTTAACTAAACTGCAAGCTATAAATTTCAGAAATTATCAAAAGCTTGATTTATCTTTTGACGCCGAAAAAAATATAAATCTAATTGTTGCAAAAAACGGAATGGGCAAATCTAATTTACTCGAAATGCTCTATTATTTATCACATCTTAGAGCATTTCGTAGTGCAACAGATAAAGATTTGATTTTACATGGTCATAATCATTTTCAGCTTTTCTGTGATTATGAAAAAAAAGGAATACACGGAAGTGTTAATATAAAATATTCAGGAAAAAAAGATATATTGCTGGATGGAAAAAAAATAATAAAGCATTCAGAACTTTTAGGTAAATTACAAACTGTTTTGTTTGGAAGTAATGACATCTTTATTATTTCAGGTTCACCTAATGAAAGAAGAGTTTTTTTTGATATTTTTTTATCAATTTTAGATTATGATTATCTTGTAGCTTTAAGAACATACGGTCTTTTGTTAAAACAAAAAAATGCAACATTAAAAAATAAGCGTAATGATATTTTATGTTTTTTTGATAAACAAATCGCGGATGTGGCTTTTGTATTAATGGCTAAAAGAGCTGCATTAGTGCAAAAAGTAAGCTTGTTATTTTCAGAGTTATTTAAAAAAATAGGTTTATTTAAAGATGAGGCAATACTTAAATATAATTCTTCGTATAATAGATTTTTTTCATCGTCTGCTGAATTATTAGATTATATTTTATATCAAGATAAATATGATATTGAAAAAGGTTATTGCCTGCAAGGTCCTCATAAAGATAATTATTATTTTATTTTAAATAATACTATATTTTCTAAATATGCATCACTGGGACAAATACGACTGGGAGCTTTAATTTTAAAATTAGTTCAAGCTATCTGTTATTCGGAAAAGTTTAAGACTCCTCCCATATTATTATTAGATGATGTTATTTTAGAGCTTGATAGTGAAAAACAACAAAATTTTTTATCCGAAATATGTGATAAATATCAACTATTTATCACTGTCACTGATGAAAAATATAAAGATTTTTTTCTAAATCAAAGTAAAGTTGAAATTATAAAGGTATGCAATGGCTCGATACTTTAATAAAAATTTTTATAATATAGCTTCAATAAAAGATGAAATGTCAAAATTATTAAGTGTGACAAATAATTCTGTATATTGGATGTTTAAAATCGAAAATATAAAAGCAATGTGGAAAGAAATCGTTGGAGATAAGTTATACGCTTTAACAGTTCCGCAATATATATATAAAACAACATTATATGTTTACTGTAAGCATACGGCGTTAATCCAAAGTCTTAATTTTTATAAAAATGAGATTATAAAAAAGTTAGAAAATAAAATGCCGGAATTGAATATAAAAGACATTTATTTTTCAACCAAGAAAAAAGAAAATGGAACTAAAACTTGACATTTTTTTAGATATAGGATATTTTCCGAGAAAATTTTTAAATAAATAATAATGCGGGAGATTTTTTATATATGAAAATGACTTATCAACCATCTAAAATAAAAAGAGTAAGAACTCACGGTTTTAGAGCCAGAATGGCAACTAAAAAAGGTCGTTTGGTATTAAAAAGAAGAAGAGCAAAAGGTAGAAAACAGCTAACAAGAGTTTAAGTTTAGTATTTTGGAAAAATTTAGACGTTGTGAAAAGTTAAAAAAAAAGAAAGATTTTGAAGCTATTTTCAAAAGTAAATCTTCTCTTTTTAGAAGAACTTCAAGTTATAATTTTATTTATACAAAGAATTCTATAGGTTTTATGCGAATAGGAATAGTAGCTAAAAAATCTTTAGGATGTGCTGTTGTTAGGAATCATGAGAAGAGACTTGTTCGTGAGTTTTTTAGAAAGATAGAAGCGAAAAAGTCTCTTTCTTATGATTGTGTTTGTATTATAAAAAAAAGTTCTTCTTCTGATGAAAAAAAAGCTTTTGATTTGTATGATTTTATAGAAAGCTTGCGGAGGGAGATATAATAAGAAAGCTAATTCTTTTTATGATATGCCTTTATCAACGTTATATATCCCCACTTTTCCCATCATCATGTCGATTTTACCCATCTTGTTCTGAGTATGCAAAGCAGGCTTTTTTAAAGTATAATATTATGAAAGCTTTTATTTTAACTATATGGCGTATATTACGCTGTAACCCCTTTTCAAAAGGTGGATGTGATCCTTTACCATAAAGAGGAAAATATATGGATAGTGCAAATAAGACATTTTTTATAATGGTTCTTTTAACAATGGTTTGTTTTGGTATAACGTTATACCAATTTTTTAATCCTAAAGAAAATATTACTACTATAGGAACTAATGAGTCTCAAGTTAACGAAACAGAAAAAATAAAGCTATCAAATGATGAGGAAAAAAAAGTAACTCTTATTAGTGAAGTAACGAATCTAAATAAAACAATCGAATATGAGAATGATAAATTGAAAGTTTTATTTGATTCAAAAAAAGGAGAAATATCTAATCTTTTTATAAAAACATCAGATCAAAAAGCGTTTGATATTGTTGATAGTGATAAAATAAATAATGCTTTAAAATTTAAATTAGGTTCTTGGAAAGACGGTATAGAATTAAATACTTTGTTTAGTGAAGATTCTATTTATACATTTAACAATGATAAAAATAGATATACATTTTCATGTGATTTTAAAGTAAATGAAAATGAAGAAGAAATAATTTATAGAGTAGAAAAAATATATACTTTCTATGAAAATGAAAATATATTCCATTTTAAATTGAAGTTATCAAATAATAAAAATAAAGAAATGAGATTTGATTCTTCAGAAACTGTATTTTCGTTAGGGTGGGGACCTAGTTTAGGAGTAAGTTCGACTAACAGTGCAAAAAAAGATGAACGTTATGAACAATTCAGATTCTTATCTAACGATAAAATAATTAATATTAATTCAAAAAATAAGATTTTTAGAGGAACTGATGGTTTTGCTACTGTAAAAAAAGCTGTAAAAGATGACTGGTTAGTATCAGATAGTCATTATTTTACGTCAGTTATAATTCCGGATACTAATGATTATGACTACTTTTTTGATTACAGTAAATCAGAAGACAATTTATTTTATTGTGGATTATCTTTAAAATCAGATAAGTCTGTAATAGAAACAAGCTTTAATATTTACTGCGGACCTAAATCGGGAAAAATATTAAAGAGATATGATAATTTTAAAAACGATGATGTTTATTTGTCTAAAAAAGGATTATCAAAATTGGATCCGCCTATAGTATGGGGACTTGGAGACTTGTTAGGTTGGTTTTTGAAAGTTTTGTATATGGGTGTAAAAAATTACGGTCTTGCAATAATAATATTAACAATAATCCTGAAAGCTCTTTTGTCTCCTTTGATGGCAAACAGTATGAAGAATTCTCAAAAAATGCAAACCTTACAACCTAAATTGGCAGAGTTGCAAGCTAAATATAAAGATAAACCTGAAATGTTAAGCCAAAAGACGATGGAATTGTATAAAAAATCCGGAATCAATCCTATGTCAGGTTGTTTACCAATGTTATTACAAATGCCATTTTTGTTTGCGATGTATCAATTGTTAGATAGAATGTTTGAGCTAAAAGGTGCAAGTTTTTTATGGATAAAAGATTTAGCAATGCCGGATTCTTTAATAACTTTTGGTTTTACTATACCGTTGTTAAATATAGAGTCATTGAATATTTTACCTATAATTATGGTGGTAACGCAGGTATTTCAGAGTTTATTAACACCGGGAATGGGAAATAACCAGCAAGCTAAAATGATGATTTGGCTTATGCCTTTAATGTTTTTCTTTTTCTTTTACAATGTATCATCCGGTTTAGTTTTATATTGGACAATAATGAATCTATTAGGAATAATACAGCAAGTATATATGAATAAAAAATTGTTAGTAACAAACGAAGTAAAAGATGTAACTAAAAAGAAGAAGCATAAATAAGAAAAAAATTCTCTAAATTTAAGGAGTTTCTTATATGATAGAACGAGATTTTACAGGAAAATCTGAAGATGAAATTATTTCTGCGGCTCTTGATTTATTAAAATTGAAGAGAGAACAAGTTGAAATAAAAGTAGAAAACAAAGGTGGTTTTTTAGGATTAGGAAAAAAAGAAGTTACAGTAAAGATTTCTTATGACGATGAACTATCATTTGCAAACAGAAGTTTAATGCTTGTAAAAGAATTATTGGAAAGAATGGATATTGAAGCAAAGATTTATCTGATGGAAGAAGATGATGAAAAAGTTTTAATTGATATTGAAGCGAAAGATGATTCTGCTATTTTAATAGGTAAACAAGGAAAGACTCTGGAAGCGATTCAAACAATAGTAAATGTAATAATGAATAAAGATTATTCTGTTTGGACAAAAATTATTATTGATACTTGTGGCTATAGAGAAAGAAGAGAGCGTAATTTGAAAAAAATAGCTCAAGATGCTGCGAAACAAGTAAAGCGTGATAAAAAATCTATTTTATTAGAGCCTATGAATCCTTTTGAAAGAAGAATAATTCATATGACATTAAAAAATGTAGAACAAATAGATACAATATCTGAAGGTGAAGGAACCATAAAAAGGGTAAAAGTTCTTTATCAAGAAGAGATTGTAGAAAATTAATTATATATAAAAGTAGGATTTTATATCCTACTTTTTTTTATAGGGAGCGATATTTTGTTTGAAAAAAATAAAAAAATAGTAGCACTTTCATATTTGAATTCAGTATTAAGTAGTTTTTTATTAAAGCGTGATATTTCATTTTTTAGATGCGATTTACGCGAAGTTGCCAATCTACAAGGTAAAATGAAAATCTCATCGTTGAATATTGAAGATATCGAAAGTATAACAAGTTACTATAATGGTGATATTCCATTGGTAGTAGATGTACCTCAGATGGCATTTTTATCAAAGAATGAAATAAGTTTAGAAAAACTGTTTATATTTGCGGATAAAACGAATGCAGACTATTTATCAATAGATTTAAATTATTTTGATTTCGATATAGTAAAAAAAGGAAGTTTATTAGGACTGAAATTTGTAGGGTATTCAACAAATAATGATGTTTCGCCGGATTTTATAAAAGAAAAAGTAATAGAGTTTCAGTCAGCAGGCGGAAAACTTTTAATATTAGAAAATTATGCAGATGCATTTGTTCAAATGTTGCATGGAATTGTTAAGATTCCGGTAATTTCTGAAAAAGGAAAAAATTGTGACGGCAACTATATACGAATGGATAAAATGCTAGGTCTGACAGAAAATGAAGAAAGTGATGTTAATTTGAAGAAAATAATTTTGGATGTTGTAGACGAGAAGATTTTTAAAATAAAAAATGAGTAAAATAAAAAAAAGATATGTATGTAATGAATGTGGCTATACATCTAGTGTGTGGATGGGAAAATGTCCGGAATGTAATAGTTGGAATTCATTCATAGAAGAAATAATTAGTGAAACGATAGAAAAAAAAACAAAAAATGTAGAAAATCAGCTTCCTGTTAAGATTCAAGAGGTTCAACAATTAGAGGATGATATTTTTATTCTTGAAAATGAAAGTTTGAATGTTTTTTTTGGAGCAGGTATAGTTCCGGGATCAGTTATTTTGCTTTCAGGAGAACCAGGAGTAGGAAAATCGACTTTTCTTTTTTTATTGGCAAGATATATAAAAAGATCGAAAAAGATTTATTATTTTTCCGGTGAAGAATCGGTAAATCAAATAAAAAAGAGGTTTGATAGGGTAGGCGCTTCTGATTCTTCATTATTCGTGTCGAATTTATCACAAATTGAAAATATAAGTGAAATATGTCAAAAAGAAAAACCGATGTTTGTATTTGTAGATTCTATTCAAACTTGTTTTTCATCAGAAGTGGATTCTGCACAAGGAACAATTTCTCAAATAAAAAAATGTACACAAACACTGATAGATTATGCAAAAAGTTCAAATGCAGTAGTGATTATAGTTTGTCATGTGACAAAATCAGGTGAAATAGCCGGCCCCAAGATAATGGAACATATGGTGGATGTCGTAACTTACTTTGAAAGTGATTATAAGAATCAATTCAGAATATTACGTTCAAGAAAAAATAGATTCGGAAATGTAGACGAAATACTTGTTTTCGAAATGAAAGAAAAAGGTCTTGAAATAATAAATAATCCTTCAGCATTTTTTATAGAACAAGATAATTTGGAAGAATCGTCAGTAGGTAAATGTAAATGTGTTATCATGGAAGGAAAAAGACCGTTAATAGTAGATATAGAAGCGTTGGTTGTACCTTCTGCATATCCTATGCCTAAGCGTTTTTCGGAAGGAATAGATATATCCAGAATAAATAGAATACTTGCAATAATTGATAAACATTTGAACGAGAATTTTAACAATTATGATGTTTATACAAATATTTGCGGAGGGATAAAAACTTCAGATATAGGTATAGATTTAGCAATTGCAGCAGCGATTCTATCTTCTAAGAAGAAAAAGCCCATAAAAAATAATAATGTTTTTATAGGAGAGCTTTCTTTGACGGGGGGGATAAAAAAAGTTAATCAGGTTGAAAAAAGAATAAAAGAAGCTGGACGCTTCGGATGTGATGAAGTTTTTTATCAAGATGAAAAAAATAGATTGCAAGGAATAGAGATATTAAAAGATTATTTTCAATAGGGAAATGTTATGAGAAAAAACAAAAAGCTTTTTTTATGTTTTAGTTTCCTTTTTTATTCTTCTCTTTTAGGATTTACTCAATCAATTTCTATAGGAGTGATAAATCCTTTTTTATATCAAACATCGACTGAGACGTTGTTGATAAAGAGTAATTTAATTTTTGAAATTTTTAGTGCAAATGAAGATGGTAATTTTGTATTGAAGAATATAATGTGTCAAGGTTCTACCTTTGATGAACTGAAAATCAATGCTTTTTCAATAGCAAGCGAAGAAGATTTTCAATATGTTTTTTTATTTAAAGCGTATAACTTGTATGGCAATATAATGCTTCAATCATATCTTTTTGATATAGATAAAAATCAGCAATTGTATAGTAAAAATTATCCAATAGATTTTGATATAAAAATAAATGAATCAATTTCACTTGTAGCTAAGCAAATAATAGAAGATATATCATTGCTAAAATTTGAAAATACAGAAAAAATAAAAGTAAAAAAGGAAATAAAAAAAGAGAACAAAGAAAATGATGGTGAAAATGAAAAAGAAAGAATAGAGAATTTATTAGATAAGGAAAAATTTAAACATGAATTATTTGTTTCAAATGGTTTTCTTAAAGTTAATTCTCAAACATTGGCATTGTTGTCTATTTATACTGGTTATAGCTTTTATGCGAGTGATTTTTTATATATGGATATAGGCGGTTGTTTTGGTTTTGGAAAGCAAGAACCTTTGTTTGATTTTTCAGAATGGAAGTGGAATTCTTTTTACGGAGGAGGTTTCGCCGGAGTTCATTTTTATCTAAAAGGTTGGTTTGAACCTAATATAGGTGCAAAAGTAGAACTGTTGTATCAAAATACAGAATCACTTTATTTATCGATTCCTTTTGAAATAGGAATGAAAATACATATGTCCAAAAGACACGTATTACGTATTTCCGGTGTATTTCCGATAATGTCTTTGAATTTAACGAATTATCAATGGGATAATCAATTAACATTAGGGGTTTTAATAGGTTATGGTGTTAAATTGTAAGAAACTATTATTATTTTTTATGTTAATTATAAGTTTTTCACTGTATGCAGAAAATAAGAAGATTTCTTTATTTTATGAGAAAAATGAAGAAATGAATGAAACTGAAGATTCTGTAATAATGTATCTTTTTTACTGTTTTGAAAATGAAAGTAATATATCCGATTGCGATTTTATTTGTGATTATGATTTTACAAAACAACCTGTATCTCAGCGTGTTTTATTAAATAAAAATGAAGCATTTTATTTATGTAGTTTTGAATATAAAAAATTAAAAATGGATTTTTATGATAAAAAAGGAAATCTTCTTTCTTCAGCTAATTTTGATTTAGAGCAATGTTCATCTTTAGAAGAGTTGAATCTAATAAAAGAAGAAATATACAATCAAATACAAAGTGATAAATCTTTGATTTCAACTGAAAATATTTTATTAAAGCAAAAAGATTCTGAGAAAAAGATAGAAAGTAGTAATAAAGAAAAGAAATTAAACCATGATTTTCCTTATATAAGTCTTTCTTTAAGCGGTGTTTCTTTCCATTTATATTATGAAGATTTAAATAATTTTTCTATTTTTCCTATAAATTTTATGTTGTCATTTTATCCTTTAAGATATATGGAAATGAGTTTTTTTTATAATTTGTCTTATAAGGATTTTTACTTAGATACAAGTATAGGAGAAATGGCTTCTTTTGCTCAATTTTATGGAATGTCATTAGGTTTTTCGTTCTTTTATAAACAAGGACATTATTCATTCGGAGCTAGCTTTTATAATATATCAGCAATTGTTGAAAAATCGAGTACCTTGAAATGTGTAGAATCTTATTTTTTACCGCAATTTTCTTTTTATCAACGATTAGATATAAAATTATATAAAATGATTCATTATACAATGTATGCTAATCTTCATACTGTACAGAGATTTTCAAATGAAGACGGTGTATGGCTAGGGAAAATGTTTGATTATAACTTACCAAGACTTGATGTTTCTTTATTGGGTATTTCTGTATTTTTTTAAATTGTAAATTTCCAAATATATAGTGCATTTCTTTTTAATTTTAGAGTAGTATAATTCTTTAATTATTTGTATATTTCTTTATAAACAAAATGAGGAGTTTTCTTTATGGTGAAAAAAAAGATTTTGATAGTAGATGATGATAAAAAGTTAACTGATATTGTACAGAAATATTTTACTCAATACGAATTTAATGTTGTTATTATAAACGACGGAAAAGACGTAGATCAAGTTGTTGATACAGAAAAACCCGATATTATTTTGCTTGATATAATGCTGCCAGGAAAAAATGGATTAGATTTATTAAAGGAATTACAAAAGAAAGTAGATGTTCCTATTATTATGCTTACTGCAAAAGGTGATGAAATAGATAAAATTATAGGACTTGAATTAGGTGCTGATGATTATGTAACAAAACCTTTTTCTATAAGAGAATTGAGTGCCAGAATAAGAAGTGTTCTAAGACGTTCTGCTAGTACTCCGTTTGATTATACTCAAAAGAAAGAATTAGTTTTTGGAAATCTTATAATAAATGCTGATAAAAGAATGTTGATTGTAGACAGCAATGAAATGGAATTAACAAAAACAGAATTTGAAATTCTTTATTTATTGGCATCTAATCCGGAAAAAACTTTTACAAGAGAAGAATTATTAAAAGTAATTTCAGATAGAGATTATGAAAGTTTTGACCGCTCTGTAGATATGCATATAAGTCATTTAAGAAATAAGTTAAAGCAACAGAAATCTGAAAATTGCAGTATCAGAACCGTATGGGGTGCAGGATATAGATTTGAAGTCAAAAAATAAACGTATAAAGAGTTCTTTAAGAAAAAGGTTAATAACCCTTTTTCTTATTTTACTCTGTGTACATGTCGTTTTAACAGCAATTATTTCATTTTTTACGTTTCAAAAATTATTAGATTCTCAAATGGAAGGAATTGATTTTAAAACGACAGCATTAAAATCTCAAATCGAAAAATATTATGACGGTGTATCGGAAGTACATTATGATGTTTATGATTTATTAAGTTATGATACAAATGGAGGAACCGATATACTAAAAAGCCATGTAGAAAAAACTTTTCCGGGTATGGAATTTACAATAAACAATATTCAAGGTGATATTGTTTATAAAGATTTTCCAAAATTGATATATAAAAATGAGACTAAAAGTTATTTATTTGAAATAAAAAGACAAATTAGTTTTAAATCAAATTTACCTTTTAAATCAATAGAACTATCAATACGATTTAATTTTTTGAAAATAATTTTTCAAAGTCTTTTAATAAGTTCTGTTTTATCTGCTTTTTTAATCTTACCTATATTGGTTTTTTATGTAAATACTACAATAAAACCATTGTTTGCTCTTGCTAAAGCAGCATCTGAAATAGCGAAAGGAAAATATGGAGTAAAGGTAAACTTCAATCCTAAAGATGAAATCGGACAAGTGATAAAATCTTTTAATTATATGTCAGAAGAATTATCAAAAATGAAAGAAATCAGGGATGACTTACTTGCAACTGTAAGTCATGAGTTGCGTTCACCGTTAGGAAGAATACGAGGTTATACAGAATTAATGCTTGATATTGATTTGCCGGAAAAAGATAAAAAATCTTTTTATGAATCAATTTTATCAGAAATAGATTTATTGAATAATATGGTCGGAGAAATACTAGAAGTTTCCCGTTTAGAAATGAAGAAAGAACGATTATTTCTTGAAGTATTTGATATGAAATATTTTTTTGAAATGTTGGCTAAAGAATTGGAAGTTTTAGAAAAAGCGAAAAATGTAGATATAGAATACAGTTGTATTGAAAATTTGTTTTGTGAAATAGATGTAGAAAAGATAAAAAGAGTAATTGTAAATATAATTCAAAATGCAATAAATGCAAGAGCAAGAAATGTTTATGTATCAATGAAGAAGATAGATGATATTTGTGAAATATCTATAGCAAATAACGGAAGAACTTTAGGGGAAGATTATTTTCAGCTTGTATTTGAAAAATTTTATCGTGTCGACAAGGCTAGAGACAGAGAATCAGGCGGATTTGGTTTAGGATTAGCAATTTGTAAAGGAATAATAGAAGAACATAAAGGACGTATTTTCTTTACCAAAGTAGATGACGGAACAAAATTAATAATACAGCTTCCTTTAATAGAAGAAGAAAAATCTTAAATTTAAATATATTGCTTTTGCTCTATTGCTCTTGATAAAGTGTGTTTATCTGCATATTCAAGAACTCCTCCCATAGGTAAACCTGTAGCAATTCTTGATATTTTTATGTTTGAAAATGTTGTCATTATAAGATTTTGAATATATAAAAAAGTTGCATCACCTTCGATTGTAGGGTTTGTGGCTATAAGTATTTCTTCAAAGTTATTTTGTTGTAATCTAAAAATTAATTCTTTTATTCGTAATTTTTCAGGTGTTCGATTTTCTAAGGGATTTATAGTTCCGCCTAGTATGTGGTATAATCCTGAAAAAATTCCGGTATCTTCTATTGCTAACATATCTTTTTGTTCTTCAACAAGGCATAATATTTTTTTATTTCTATTTTCAGAAGAACATATAGAACATTTATCTGTATCTATAATGATACAACCGCAGTCAGAACAAAATTTGGTATTTTGATTTATATAAGAAAGAATTTTTATAAAATCTTCGGAATACTCTTTGTTTTTAATGAAAAAGTAAGCAAGTTTAGAAGCTGTTTTTTTCCCAAGACCGGGCAAACGACTCAATATTGCAATTAAATCTTCGAGTTGATACATTTTATTTTCCTAAAAAAGATGAAATATCTGCGAAAGAAGAACCAAATTCATTTTTTATTTTTTCATTCATTTTTTCACATGCATCATTTTGAGCAAAAATAATTAAATCTTTGAAGGTTTCTAAATCTTCGGTTATATATTTATTGTTTTCATATTTGATATCTATGATTTTAAATTTTCCATTAATAGTAACCTTGACAAAACCTCCGCCAGATTCGCCGGTAACTTCTAAAGTTTCAATTTTACTTTTTATACTATCAGCTTTTTCTTTTAAAGAGTTGATATTCATATTTTTTAAAAAATCAAATGGTGACATAAAATCTCCTTAACGATATTCAGTACAAGAAAAAATTTCTTTTAGATTTTTTTTATTAATTT
>JAXJQT010000607.1:0-1822 GCA_036311025.1 Spirochaetota bacterium | reverse complement strand
TTAGTTAATAATTCATCTGTTACTGTATATTCATCTCTTTTAGAATCTGCAATATAAATCTGAAAACAATTTGGAGAATTTGCAATTGTTTTTAACTTTATACTCATTCGTCTACGGAATAAAAATGAGTAAGCTTTGCTGTTGTATATTGCATCCAGCCTTTTTTTCATCCGCTCACAAAATTTCATATAATTTCGTGCAACAGTTGTACTAATTTTCCATGTCTTCTTAATCTTTTTCTTTTTATCGCTTTTTTCAGTCATAACTCTTCTCTCTTACTATTGTAAATTTGAAGTAATATTCAGTATGCTCAAATACATCAGTGCAAGCATATCTTTTTAACTATCGGAAAAAGAATCCGTTTTCTCAATAAAAAAATAGAATCTTTCTAAAGAAAGATTGAGAAAATACACACAAAGCTAATTTTGTTTAACTTCCGCTTCGATTTCTGCGTAAAGTTGTGCAATTTTAGAGCGAAGTGTACTTACAAAAAGTCTTTCATCTCCGTTAAAATCTTCAAAATCCAACGGTTCTCCCATTTTTACATATACATCACGCCAAATTAATTTCTTTTCATACAAAAAGTTTTGGTCTATACCGTACAAGGCAACGGGAACAACTTTAGCTCCGGTATTTTTTGCAATCTTAGCAATTCCGCCGCGAAGCTGTCCGACCGGTTCGTCGATTACATATTTTCCTTCCGGGAAGAAAATCAAAGATATCTTATCTTTCAATCGCTTCTTTATAGTATTGTAAGAACGTAACAGCCCCGCCACCGAACGATGGTCTATCGGAACAAAACGCATTTTTGCAATAATTAGCTTAAACGGCGGAATTATATCTGCAACATGCTGGTCCATTGTATAAGCAAACGGACGCGGAACAAACTTTGAAATAAATACAGGATCAGAAAAACATTTATGATTTGATGCATAAATCATCCCTTGACTTTTCTTACAATCAACAGATGTCAAGTCGTGCATTCTTACTCTATTTGCCCAAATATAAAAGTTTATCGCCAACGGATACAGCCATGTAATCCAGCGAAAAGGGAAAAACAAAGACGGAAAATAAAAAATAATAATCCACGCCTGAACAAGCATTAATCTTGCAAATAAGAACTTATTCATTTTTCGTTTTTGCGGTTCTTTACTCATAAAAAAAATCCTTATAGTTTATTTCTGGTTAAAATATTAAATATAATTAACATCATTAATTCAATTACATTTATTTTCCAAGAAGATACATTATCAATATGCCAATATTATTTTTTTTGTAAAAAAGGCTTTTTTTATCTTCCTTATTATATAACTTTTTATTATCTTAAGCATCGGACGGACACGAAGAGCAATCCTTGTTGTTGTTTGTCTATTTCATAAAATTCTCCTAAACTTACCAGGGTGCGTCACACCCTGGTTTTTTATTAGGTTTATTCTATATTTTCAATCATTCCGCCGCATTGTCTTATCAAATCTTGAAAGTTCGGAAATGTCACTGCAGCAGCTTCCGATGTATCAACAACAGTTTCACCCTCGCAGCACAATCCGGCAACAGACAAAGCCATTACGATTCTGTGGTCTGCATAACCGTGTAAATTATCGCAAGCCTTGAGTTTACTTTTTCTGATAACAAGACCGTCTTCCAATTCTTCGATGTCAGCTCCCATTGCCTTAAGTTCTTTGTACATACAAGCAATTCTGTCTGTTTCTTTATATCTTGCCTGTACTACATTGTGCAAACGTGTTTCATCTTCGGCAAAACATGCAGCTACCGACATTGCCGGTAATGCGTCGGGAATTGCATTCATATCAATATCGATTCC
>JAXJQT010000606.1:0-3508 GCA_036311025.1 Spirochaetota bacterium | reverse complement strand
TTCTGCAGTTCTGACTTTTTGTGAATGTTTTGCATCAACTGAATTAATTCTCAATTCAAGATTTGATATTTTTTCTAGTTTTGCAGTGTTTTCACTAATTTTATTTTGTAAATCATTATTTCTGCGTTCAATATCAAACAAATCTCGTTGTAATTTTAGAGTATTCTCTTCCTTAGCAATAGTTTTTTCATGTTCTTGCTTTTGGTAATTTAAGAAACTTTTTTCTTGCTCTAATTGAGCTTTTGCTAATTTTGATTCGAAGTTGTTTTGTTGTTCAGTTAGGTTCGCATGTAAAGAATCAATATTTTGACTAAAATAAGATTTTATTTCTTCTATTACTTTAATTGTGTTTTCGAATGATTTTTTATTCTTTTCAGTCTCTTGCAAAATATTTGAAATGTGATTTTCAAATCGAAATTTTAAATCGGTTAATTTTGTTTCAAAATCGTTTTGTTGTTCTGCTAATTTGTGTTGTAATGAGTTTTCAATATTATTGACTTGTTTTTTTAATTCTTCAAATTGATTAGTATTATTTTGTCTTAATTTTTGTTCTTCTTGGACTACAAGTTGGATTTCTGCTGTTTGTCGTCTGGCAAAATCAAGGTTTTCTTGTACAAAAGAAACTGTATTTTGAATTGTAGTAAGCTTATTTTCTTGTTCCTCTTGTATTACTGTATATTGCTGTTTGTTAAAAATAAACTTCTCTTCTAAAGAGGAAATAAGATTTTGAATTGTTATTAATTTGTTTTCTAAATTTGTTATAGCTTCATTTTGTTTATTACTTATTTCCATCAAAAATGGTTTTATTCCAAAGTTTCGATTTTCATTTTTTCCAAACCATTCATAATGCAAAAGCGGATTAAAATTTACATCGGGATAAGCATTTAAATATTCGGCAGTGTTAAAATACTCCGAAGGATTAGCTTTTTCTTTCCAGCCATAGAGTAAATAATGCAAAGTTGCATCTTTTTTCGAAGTAAAAACGTCCGGACGCAAAAAGTAATAGTATTTTTCATCGAAATACCTGGAATTACGTATAGTCCTCAATTCTTTTTTATAAATTATGTTTCCTAACCAAGGAAACAAACGAAGCAATTTTTTTAAGAGAAAAATCATTTAATGTCCTTATTCTATTATCGGATAACAAAATAAGGTGTTCTTTTTTAAATGACAAATAAATTTGAATTAAATTACCCAATCTACAGATGCGGATATTATACCGGGACGAGAATTTTTGCTTGTTATTTTAATATTTCTTTTAAGTACAGGTGATATATCTTGCATATTATTGTTTTTTATTACGAAATCAATTCTGTAAATTCCACTGATTAGCCATAAATTTGACAAAACAATACTTATTTTTCCCTCTTTTTCCAGAGGTTTAGTTTCTATTTTATCCATAATGGTATTTGTTCCGTAACAATAAACATTGTCTTTATTAAAAATTCTTACGGTAAAAACCGGTTTCGTACCAATGACAGACGAATCAATTTCATAGTTAATATCAACTTTAAAAGAACCTCCTGTGGAAAGTGAGACAATTTCATTGTTGTTTTTATCCATAAGTTTCGATTTTGTAATCTTTATCGGATATGTAATTGTCGGCGATTTTATTGGTTTCCCGTTCATGAATTCAAGATATTCTTTGTGAACTTCTTTAGGTGTTCCGTCTTTACATATTTGTCCGTTATGAAGCCAAATTGTTCTGTTACAGAATGATTCTATTTGTCCGAGTGAATGAGAAACAAGAACAATTGTTGATCCCTGTTCTTTTATTTCTTTGAGTTTTTTTAAGCATTTATCACGAAATTTAGCATCCCCGACGGCAAGAATTTCATCTATGAGCAAAATATCGGCATCTACATTGATGGCTACGGCAAATGCCAAACGCATATACATCCCGGACGAATAAGTTCTTACCGGATTATTTAAAAAATCACCGAGTTCTGCAAATTCGATTATATCTTTTAGTCTTTTGTTTATTTCTTTTTTGCTGAGTCCGAAAATGGATGCATTTATATAAATATTTTCAATTCCGCTCATATCGGGATGAAAACCGGCTCCGAGTTCCAATAAGCTGGAAACTCGTCCGTTCATGATTATTTCACCTGCATCCGGATACATGATGCGAGTAAGCATTTTTAGCGTCGTACTTTTTCCGCAACCGTTATGTCCTATAAGCCCTACTGCTTCACCTTTTTTTATAGAGAAACTGACATTTTGCAAAACTTTTAATTCTTCATAACGATTTCGTTTCCAAAACAATAATTTATCACGTAAGGAATAACCTTTATCAAAATATATTTTAAACTTTTTAGATACGTTATTTACTTCAATAGCATATTCACTCATATTTTATAACTCCTCAGCGAAACGACGATTTAAAATATTAAATAATAAAGTTCCTATAATTAATATTAACAATCCAAGTACAATTGCCAAAGTTAATGTTTCTAATGCAGGAATTCGCTTGTAATATAAAATATCACGAAATGCAGTGATTATGGAAACCATTGGGTTTAAATTGTAATATACTCTGTATGCTTCCGGGATTATATTAGGAGAATAAAAAAGAGGTGTTGCGTACATCCAAAGAGTTGAGATTACTCCGAGAATATATGCTAAATCACGAAAATACACAGTTAAACATGAAACTAACATCGCAATTCCTGTAACTAATAAATATTCAACAGCAAAAATAATCGGTAGAAATAAAAGAGCAACAGGATTTATTCCCCATCCGGTCACAATAATGACTAAAAATATGACAATAAAAACTAAAAGCATATTGATGAATCGACTTGTAGAAAAAGAAATCGGCAGTACCATTCGCGGGAAATAAATTTTCTTAACTAAACTGCTTTGATTTACGATGCAATTAGCACCTTCTGTAAAAACAGCACTGAAGTACATCCAGGGAACAAGTCCTATAAATAAATATAAATAAAACCGGTCAATATTGTTTTGAAATATAACGGAAAAAACTATTGTATATACAACTAACTGTAATAACGGATTCATAAAAGTCCATAAAAAACCCAAAAATGAGGCTGCGTATTTACCTCTCAGTTCTCGTTTAACGAGACTTTCTATCATAGCTCTGTAATTCCAAAGTTCTTTTATTGTTTTTAACATAAAATATCCTGTGTTTTTGTGTTTAAATAAAGCTAATTATAAAACAAGACAATTCCTAACTTTTTCTGCAAAGTCTATTAAAATCTTTCTTGTAACTTTTTTGTGCTTTTTTATATCTAAATATTACAATAATGCAAGTATAAATTGTTTCTATAATACTCATGAATAGTTTTATAAAATTTTTCCGGCAACAAACTCCTTTTTTAATTTTGTAGTTATACCATATTACATTTTTTACTCTATACATTTCATGAGCATCTGCACCTATCGGTAATACAACATTTTTATTTGCAGGTAATAAATAACCATTTAAGGTGAATAATGTTTTAATTTTATTATATTTATGCCTTTCTATATCTTTCTCTGTTAATTT
>JAXJQT010000605.1:0-1736 GCA_036311025.1 Spirochaetota bacterium | reverse complement strand
TATGATATTTACATAGCCATTTTGTATGGCTTAACGAATCTCTTATATTTGCCATTTAACTTTCCTCCTTGGTGCTTTGCAATAGACTTGAACAATCTTATTGTACACTTTTGAGGAAAGTTTTTTTGCTATAAGCTTTTGCCGCACACCCGCATAGCGGGTGGTTTATTGTGAAAATATTTCGCTTCGCTCCATATTTTCACGGGCTCATGAGCCCATAAAAAAAGTCGACAAGCTCAAGACCTGTCGACCTATTTTCTTTATACTGCTAAATTATTTTAGCCACTCTGTAGCATTTCCGATTTTACCCGGAGCCGGACTTTTTGCTGTATCAAGAACATACACACGCATATTTCCTTTTCCGCTGCAAGTAGCTGTAATACTTCCGCCCTCGCCTATAGTCTGACTGTCACCTGTGATACAATCGACATAAGTACCGCCGGGAAGTCCGGTAAATGTAGAACTGCCCGAAATCGTTACCAATGCAAAGCTGTCTTCATATTCATCGGTATATCTACGTTTAAATGACATCGAACCGGAACATTCTTCCGTAGAATACTGACCTTTTTGTAACGCAGGAACAGCACGACGAATTTTATTCAATCTGATGATATGCTGTGCCAATTTATTATTTAATGTATCTGCTACGGCACCGCTTGCAGTATATTCGCCAAAATCTTTTGCCTTAACGTCACCTTCAAGGTAGTCACCGAAATAAGCACGTCCTGTTTCAATCAAAGGCATAATAGGACCTTTATCGATTATCGCACCTTTCATAAAACCGACTTCAGACCCATAATAAATACATGGGATTCCACGGAATGTGAACATTAAGCTTGTATTTTCAGCCCAATCAATCAACTCTCCGTCATAACGCTGTTCATATTGATTTCCCGGACCGTAATCGTGACTGTCTACATAAACAACATTCCATGTTGCATCGTTATAATATTTATCTCCGGTTTTTACGCTAAACGCTCCGGCAGCAGAACCAAAGTTCCAATGCATAGGGAAGTCAATTACATCAAGCCCAGATCTCATACTGTAATCAGGTTTGTGATATTCATTACCTTTAAGAAGATGATTATCACTTTCCGGACGATTCGAACGAACTTTATGTGTTTCCATACCCTGCTTTTGAACTGCAAGTGCATTCACCGGTGTTTTTGTACCGCCGTCAACTGTAGGACGAGTCCAGTAAGAAAGATTACTCAAAACCTCTTTTTCATCTTTCGGAGCTCCCGCCTCATTACGTTCCGGATAAATAATCACACCTTCAAACTGGTCTCTGTCGTCCATTGTAAAACCGTAATCATGTTCATCTTTCCATGTATAAAAGTACGGAGAAAGATTTTCAACTTCCCCACGATAAGTTACATCCGAAGATTTTGCACAAATTTCCGTAAACATAAAGAAATTATCATTTCCGACAGAACTTGCAGCTTCCATAAATCTTTCATTAAAATAATAATTGAACTCAAGACGGCTCAAGTGTTTTCCTGTATCAATACGGAATGCGTCAACTCCCATTTCGATATATTGAGCATAAGAATCCCCTATGTATTCAAGAACTTTAGGGTTTTCCGTATTAAGGTCTACACAGTCACCTGCCATCTGGAAAAACTGAACACTGAAATCATCCCAGTTACCGAATCCGAAATGGTGGTAATAATTGTGAATATCATGATTTTGCCAATCTGTATTTTTCATAGAATCCAAACGCATGGCATATTGCT
>JAXJQT010000604.1:0-1914 GCA_036311025.1 Spirochaetota bacterium | reverse complement strand
GGGATAGGTTATAGGAAAGGGAAAACTGCGGCTTTGCTAAAAGAGCTGTTGTCCCTTTCCTAAAATCTCGTTGTTCCCTGAACAACAAAACCGCTTTAATGTCGGCTATGCCGACAAAAAGAGCCTTAAACCTAAGTAGGTTTATTAAACTTTGACCAAAGTTTAGCCCCAACGCCGACGACAGTCGGCAGAATGTCCCCAACCCCGGCGTAAGCTCTTTTTTCTACTCAAGTTTAGTTGTAAACTTGCAAAATGCCCCCGAACCCGGTGACAACCATTGCACCTTAAAGCCTGCTTTAACCTTGCACCTGCTTTCGGAATTTTCCTATCGGAAAATCCTACCGCAGGTACATTTATCTTTTTACTTCACTTCGTTTGCAAAAAGATAATACCTCTCAATATGTCAAAGAACATAAACTAAAAAACGGGTACGGGAACAAGCCCGAAACCCGTTTAATGCTGTTTCAAATAACTAAAAAATTATTTTGCAGAAATTTTTACTGTATTATTTTTTGCATTAATAGTTAAAACATAAGTTTTTCCATCTTCAAGTATGTCTGCAGCTACAGTATTATTGTTATCAGCTCCGAAAGTAACTTCAACTTCAGTATCCAAAGCAGTTATTGCAGCTCCAGTAAATTTTTGAGCCCAACTTACATCAGAACATATACCAAACTCAATTCCAGCTAATTCTTTTTGACCCCATGCAGCGTTAGCTAAAGCATAAGTAATTTCACAAGCAGCTACATCACCAGAGAAAGTGATAGGGAAGTATCCAAAGTTTGAACATACAAATTTCATTTCTGAAACTTGGATTTTCGGATCGTCTTCTATAAGCTCTGTCGGGAATGTCGCACCTTCTTCCATTTTCATAACATCTGCACTCCATGCTGTAAAAACATAGTTGTCTTCATATACAAGATAATCACCTAATGCAATAACGTACGGTTTGTAATCCAAAAGGTATACCATATCATCTTCTGTTATCGGTCGTTCACTTACCATACCATTTTCTGCAAAAAGAGCTTTCAACTGTGTTTTATCTAACTTTGTCATATCTACAGTCAATGTAAAAGTAGTATTGGTAATAGTAGCGGCGACACCGTTATAATACTGATAAACATCATTTATTGGATTTGCACCATAAACAGCATAATCTCCGATTTTGCTTGTATCGGTAATTTTCATATCACCGTAAGCACCAAGCTGATATTCTGGATTATCTGCCGGTGCTTGCTTGAAGTTGATTGCAGCTTTACATACTTCAACTTGTTCATCTGTTAATAAAAATATCGAGAAAGTCGGAGATGTTGTTGTTCCGCCCCATGCTGTTGAAATATCTTCAATATTCAATGTATAGCTGTAAACTCCGAATCCACTTGCATCAGCTTCTGCTTTTTCTATCCACTTAGCGTAGAGTGTCACATCAGTTCTTTTTTCACCTATTTCCCAGCCTTTTATTCTATTACCGCTAAAATCCGCGTTTTCATACCAACCTGCAAAGCAATAACCGTCACGAGTCGGACTTTTTAAATTAACAGTCAAATATTCTAGGAAAAGATTCGGATTATATGGACTGTTTGTGCCACCGTTTAATTCATAAGTAATCTTGTGTTCTACAGATGCTCCGCCACCGTTTCCGTTTTCTCCGTCTATGCCGTCTTTTCCGGCTTGTGCAAGCAATGTCCATTTTTCTCCGTCATAAATGTATGAACATCCGTCTGTTGTATTAAAATAAGCCCAGTATTTTTCCGGATTTGCCGGCGGTGTCGCTGATGAACCTTGCCAAATGAAGCTGCTTGCGTCTGATTTTTGCGATGTAATATTTTTATCAGCGAGTTTGTTTTCTTTGCCTGCTTCTACAGATACTGTCTCCCATAATGTGCAGTAGTCGCCTTTCATTATTACAATTTG
>JAXJQT010000603.1:0-5538 GCA_036311025.1 Spirochaetota bacterium | reverse complement strand
GTGCTAACATAAATCCCCAACTGGCACAAACTGTTAAAAGATATACAGATAATGGAACGAATCCAGTTGTAAATATCCCCGAATATGACAAAAAAATGCTTCCTAATGCAGTTCGTCTTGTAGCTTTGTACGTTTTTGCTTCTATGGATTTTTCATCCAAACTAAAACTTGGAGTTATCTGTGAACTTTCCTCAATGCCGGCTACCGTCGGATTTTCTATTTCATTTGCTATAGTTTGCATGATTGGGAAAATTGCCAGTATGATTGTGATGATTAGTAATTTGTTCATATCTGTTACCTCCTAAAATTTCACGCTCATGGCGAGTTTTACTCCGGACGGTTTTTCCAAAGCATTACGCTTTTTATCACAAGAAAGTTCTCCGCTTTTGCCGGAAGTAACTCCGATATCGACTGATAGGCGGTTAGTTTGTCCTTTCAGCCATGCCGACATTGCAAGACTTGTTATCATAATAGGAAGTGACAATAAACTAAAACCTCCGCCGATTCCGGTCATAATTCCGCCGGTGACAGTCAATTCTTCTTTATTCATTAAGTTAAAATTACTTGCCAATACAGCTATACCGCCGCCGGCGAGTAATACTCCGAATCCGCAGGCAAAACCGGAAATAATCGCACAGGTTTCAAGTATGGAAATCCTTTGGTTAAATCGTTTTAGTAAATCGTCCGTACAAACAAAAGTTTTACGATATCCGTAATTTCCGGCGGCTATCATACTGATTCCGGAAAGAAACAAACCTCCGGTTGCAAGTCCTAATAAAACCGGAGCAAAAACATAATCTGTCGCATGAGTAAAAACTGCCGACGATATACAACTACCCAATGTCAAAATCGAATATTCAGCCAGCAAGCTTCCGCAAAAAATTTTATTGATGTTTGTCATCACAGCTTTTTCAGGAGCTTTTTTACGTCTTTTGTATTTTACTTCGTAAGCTGGCGGTGCGTCAGGTTGTATTTCAACTGCTCCACAGGCAAACAACGGTAATAAAAACATGACTAATATTATAAACTTTCTCATTTTATTCCCCCTTCAACTTTACTATTTTGCCGAGTGAAGCTTGATAACCGATACTGATGATATTTTCGGTTCCGGCGTAATCGTATGAAAAGTTTTGCAAAACATCGGCACTTTCTCCGTTTGCCGATGTAAACAAAGTAAACTCGTATTGAAAAAAGACTTCATGATGATATTTTAACTTCTTAATATCTGTATCAAAGCCGAGGCTTATTCCGGCAGTACAAGACGGAATCGAACGACGTATTCTGGCAAATCCGACATTTCCGCTGTTATCAAACTCAAACAAATTGGCTCTTGCCGATAACGGAAGACTTAAACTGATTTCTCTTAATCCTTTCTTACCCAATGTATGAATAGTAAAAATAGGCGAAATAAAAAGCGACGCATCCGTATACCAAGGAGCCGAAAATTGAATTTCCCATACTCTTTCACGTCCAAAACCGAACCCGCCCATTATCAACAAGGCTCCGTCAATTTTCTTGCCTTGAAAAAGTTTGAACTTAAAACCGGCTTCTTGCAATAAATGAAACTTAGGATTGGGAACAATAAAAGCCCAAAGAATAGCCGGAATAATTCCCATTTCAAAACAAAGATTATTACTTGCTCGCAATTGAAACTCGCACCATGACGAACAACGGAAACGAGTCTGAAATCCTAATAAACTTGATATTGATAAATGTACTTCTCTGGTCGAAACAACGGGAAGTGAATATTCTAACGGCAGTAAAGATGTCGGCCCTATATTCATTAAAAAACCGGCTAATCCTCTGAACTCAAATTGTTTTTCCAAAAGAATGGAAGCGTCTTGGCAAACCGGATGAGAATATGTAAACGCTCCTACCGATAAAAGAAGTAAAACTAACATTAAAAATAATCGCTTCATTTTATTGTCTCCTGTCGTAATAAACAGCTCCTTATGTGTATTTTTTGACAATGGGCTTAAGCCCATTGTTATCGTGATTTCACAGCGTGTTAGAATTTCACGCTTAACGCCAACGCCATGCCGGTCGGTTTTTCCAAGGTGTTACGCTTTTTGTCACAAGATAGCTCGCCGCTATTGCCGGAAGTGACTCCGATATCCACAGAAAGCCGGTTCGTTTGACCTTTCAACCAAGCCATCGCTCCTAATGCTCCGCTCATAAATGAAAAACCAAGTCCTGAAAATATTGCTCCTAAAACCGTAAGAGTTACACCTGTCTGTAAATTAAGAGTGTCTTGATATACAGTCCCACATTTTATTCCGCAAAGTGTCCCGATTCCACCGGCAAACATAGGAATAAACAATGTTCCAAATACGGCTCCCGTAATCGCAATAATACGAAATGTTTTAGACAATTTACTTGTAGCCATCTTAAAATGATTTTCATCTATCGTATCAATACTATGCTTTTTATAATATTTACCGTATGTCGCACTTAAACCAATTCCCACTCCGACAGAAGCAAGTCCCAGCAAAATTGGAATACTTATAAATAAAAAGAATAACGAAAATGCAACACCATACCACCAATGAGCTGCGGATGTAACATCAAAGCCGGAACCAAAAAAAGAGCCTACAGAAGAAGCAAGAGGAATCATTGCATGATAAATGTAACCGATTGTTAAAACTGTCGCCGGAACAGAAAAAACAGAAGATGTAATAGCTCCAAAAACAATAAGAGAACTTTTTAACAATTTATATTCAGGCGTTCTTTTTAAAGCTCTTTTTTCTTGTCGTCTCTCCCATCTTTCCTGTCGTCTTATTTCTCTTAACTCTTCTTCCATCGAAAAATCCGGCGTTTCAACATTATTTTCTACCGGCAAAACATCCGTTTTCTCATTAGCAAAAAAAGTTACTGTGGTAAAAATTAAAACTAACATTAAAAATATTTGCTTCATTTTATCGCCTCCTGTCGTAATAAACAGCTCCTTATGTGTATTTTTTGACAATGGGCTTAAGCCCATTGTTATCGTGATTTCACAGCGTGTTAAAACTTCACACTCAACGCCAATGCTACGTCGGTCGGTTTTTCCAATGCGTTATGCTTTTTGTCACAAGATAGCTCGCCCGTGTTGCCGGAAGTGACGCCGATATCCACAGAAAGCCGGTTTGTTGTTTGACCGTAAACATAATTTCCTACAAGTCCGGTAGTAAGAAATATTATTCCCGGAGTAATCAAAACCAAGCCTAATATAACGCAAGAAAGTCCGGGTGCCAGAAATTCCGTATCTAAACGAGGTAAGCCTTTCGATGTAAAATTATCTGTCATTGCCGTACCGATTCCTAAAAATATCGCCCCGGTTGTAATCGTCATTGCTCCAATGCTTAAGAAAGGGATTCCGGCGATTGCCAGATTTCGAAAAAGCCTTTGTCGTCTACTCGTATATTCAGCAGAAAACGGAACATTTTCCCAATTAAACTCTTTGTGCTTCTTCAAAGAATTTAAAAGAACCAGTATCCCGGGAATAAATAATCCTACCGCAATAATCGGGTCTAATACACAACCAAACACGATACTTAATGTCCCGTTAAACATTGTGTCGGTAAATAAAGGCGGAATAACGGAAATTAATGCTAAATTTATGGGAATTGATACCGCACTTAATAAAAATGCCCCGGCAATCGGTGTTTTTATTTTTGAATAATAACGATTTTTTTGTATTTTCTCATAACGCTTTTGTCGTCTTTCCTGTCGTCTGATTTCCCTTAATTCTTCTTCCATCGAAAAGTCCGACGTTTCAACATTATTTTCTACCGGCAAAGCTTCTGTTTTTTCATTAGCGAAAAAAGTTATCGTGCTAAAAGTTAAAACTAACATTAAAAATAATCGCTTCATTTTATTGCCTCCTTACGTACTTCTTTGACAAGGGGCTTAAGCCCATTGTTATCGTGATTTCACAGCGTGTTAAAACTTCACGCTTAACGCTAACGCTACGCCGGACGGTTTTTCTAAAGCGTTACGCTTTTTATCGCAAGAAAGCTCGCCGGCACTGCCGGAAGTGACACCGATATCCACAGAAAGCCGGTTTGTTTGCCCTTTCAGCCAAGCCGACATTGCAAGACTCGTTATCAGCATGGGAAGTGCTCCTATCAATGCCCCGGCTCCTACACCTGACAGAATCGAACCGCAGACAAATAATGGTTCATTGTATGTATTAATTGTTCCGCCGCATATCATGCCGGCTCCGATTCCGCCGACAGTCAAACCTACGCCGCTTATAATTCCGAAAACTTTTGATAACGTTTCCCAATTTTTAATCTTTGATTTGTAATGTTCCGCCAATACTGTGGAATCACAATTTTGACGCCTCTTTTTATATAGTTTTAGTCCGCTACCAAGCATTATAAGTCCGGGGATGAAAAAGCCTAGTGGTGGAATAATCATAAAATAAGACAAAATAAGCCCCCATTGTCCGCTTGTGAATATAAGCCATGCAGATAGGGGAATAAATCCCAATGTCAACATTCCTGAATATGACAAAAAAATGCTTCCTAACGCAGTTCGTCTTGTCGCTTTGTATGTTTTTCCTTCTATAGATTTTTCGTCCAAACTAAACTTCGGTGTTACCTGTGGGCTTTCTTCCGCTGTGGCGACTGTCGGATTTTCTATTTCATTAGCAAATGTTTGCATGATTGGAAAAATTGCCAGTATGACTGTGATGATTAGTAATTTGTTCATATCTGCTACCTCCTAGAATTTCACGCTCATGGCGAGTTTTACGCCGGACGGTTTTTCCAATGCATTACGCTTTTTGTCACAAGAAAGCTCGCCGTTATTGCCGGAAGTGACACCGATATCTACTGAAAGCCGGGTTGTTTGCCCTTTCAGCCAAGCCATTGCACCTAACGCACCGAACATGAAAGAGAAAACTGTTCCAGTTATGATTGAACTTCCTAATGTAAAACCTGTTCCAAGTACGATGGCTTCATTCTCTGAAATAAAAGTTGTTTTATGAACTTTTGTAAGTAAAAGTATTCCGTCTATCAACATGGGGATAAAACAACTGCCAACCACGCCACAAGAGATTGCGAAATTGCGATACTTTTTAAAATGATTATTAGCAAAATGAGTAAATTTTTGTTTGTCTGTAGCTAATTTCCTATTTTTACTTTGAAGGTTTGCTCCAAAAACATTAAAAACTATTCCTGCAATTAACGGCATAGAACATACAAGAATCGGAAATGCTCCAAAAATAAAAACAAAAGGAACTCCCAGAACTCCAAAAACGCCTGCAATAGAAAATACCATGTTCTCAATAATTTCAAACCACCATGGCATAACATGATAGGCATACCCTATCATCAAGCTAATATAAGGAAGCGACAAAACAGAAAAGGTTATTCCCATAAAAGACATAAAATGACCTCTTAATATTTTTCTTTCAGGAGCTTGTCTTAATGCTTTGCGTTCTCTGCGAATTCTTCGGCTTTCTTGGCGTTCCTGTTTTCGGATTTGCTTATATTCACTTTCTACTGAAAAGTCCGGCGTTGCGATTTCATTTTCTACCGGCAAAGCTTCCGT
>JAXJQT010000602.1:0-2065 GCA_036311025.1 Spirochaetota bacterium | reverse complement strand
TCTGTCGGAATAAGCCTTACCACAGTTTTTAAACCTATTTTTATTACCGGTTTTATCGTAATGCTTGTTGCGTTCGGAATAAACGACCGATTAAAGCCTCTCGGAATGAAAAAACAATTTGAGACCAGAAATAAAATCGCAACTATCAAACCAACTTTATATTTTAAGTCTAAAACCGTAAAAAAATATGGAAACAAAGTACTTTTTACTGATACGGTAAAAGACACAAGTATAAACGGAATCGTAATCATTGACAGAGACAACGACAATCAAAAACGTATAATCTCCGCAAAAAAAGCATTGTTTCAAACACCGGAAGAAATGAAAGAAGCTGTTGAAATCCAAATGGAAGATGCAATGGTTCAATTTCAACAAAAAGACAGACCGCAAGAATTTCATTACGGATTCGGGAAAACAATCAAATACTATATAAAATTTATGGATTTTGATGATGCCAACTCTTTCCGTTCCAGTGCAGATGTAAAAAACACTTTTGAATTGTTCAAAGACGTACAGACTCAAAAAACAAATGTCAATAACGAAATAAATAATAAAGAAGCTGAATACATACGAAATCAGGAATTATTCAGAGAAACAGCTTATTCTACCTATTTTCAAAATAATCGTTCGTCAAATTCCAACAAAAACAATCTAAGAGGAATGGATAATTATCTAAATTCCATGGATACATTAAAAAAAGACAAACCGAACACTTACTCACTTAACAGACGAAAAATAGATTTTTATGATAAATTTTCACTACCTTTGGCATGTATAATCTTTGTTATATTCGGAGCTCCTATCGGAATATATTCCCGACGTGCCGGTTATGCATTTGGTTTCATTGTAGGACTGATGCTTTGCGGAATTTATTGGTTTTTCTATTACGGAATGATTGTAATGGGAAAAAAGATGGTTCTTCCGCCGTTTATTTCCGTATTTTTACCTAATCTGGTATTTTTTATTATAGGAATAATAATCTTAATCAAGAGGCTATTGGAATGAGAGAACGTGCTTCTGCAGTAAAAGTTCCTTTTACACTTTATAAAATGCTATTTGCCAGTTTTATTAACTGGTATCTTCTTGCTCAATTTTTAGGAATTCTCGTTGTAGTCATTGCGGATTTATTCGGACAGCTTGATATGTATTTGTCTAAAAATCTTTCTGCATTAGAGATTTTAAAATTAACATCTTTATTGGTCCCTAAAGCAATATGGTTTACCATGCCGTTTGTCATAATGTTCGGAATCATCATGGCAATCAGTAATTTTTATCAGTCAAACGAGCTTATCGCAATATTTACATCCGGTATTTCATATGCACGTTTTACAATGCCTATAATCGTATTCAGCGTATTTTTGTCCGTGTTAATGATTTTTATTGACAGTTTCGGCGTAATCTATGCCATGAGGTATCGTGAACAAGAAATGCAAAAAATCAACAGTAAAAAAGATGAGGATTATTCCAATATAACATTGCGTAGTGAAAAAGAAGGTTATTTTTGGCACGCTTCAGATTTCGATGCAGGAAAAAACAAATTGGAAAAACCTATAATTTTCAAAATCAACAAAGATTATCTTATTACTGAAAGAATTGATGCAAACTACGGAATTTACACGAAAACCGGTTGGCTTCTTTATTCCGGTACGCAACGTATTTGGGATGAAAACGGTACTTTGACAGAGGAAAATAACTTTGACAGAAAAACTTTGCAACTCCCTGAAAAGCCGTCAATATTTAAAAGCAGTGAATATGAGATTGAAAATATGAACATTATAGAAGCATTTGAAAGAATAAAGTTGCTGGAACGAATCAACGTAGAACATCGAAAAGAATCTACTGATTTTCACAAAAAATTCTCATTTCCTTGCATATTGATAATATTCTCAATATTTTCAGTAGGAGTTGCGACTTTATCAAAAGTCTATATTTTAATTGTCGGTTTAGCACTTTCAATCGTGCAAGCAATAGTGTATTATGTAGCACAATTTTTGCTATTGGATAATCTTGCATACACGGGAATAATATCGCCTGTTGCCGGAGCATGGGCAACTTTCTTTTTATT
>JAXJQT010000601.1:0-9820 GCA_036311025.1 Spirochaetota bacterium | reverse complement strand
GTCATATTCAGCTTCGGTTATCAAACCGCTGTACAAACGCCGATTCATTTCGTATTTGAACAAAATATCTACAGTATTAAAACCACGTTGTTTTTTATTCAGCTCATCTACTGCATTCGAAAGTTCATTAAGATGTATCGAAATCACCGAACGATTGAACATAAAAACAACGGCAAGAACAATCACTACCGGAATGAAAATCATCCATAAACGTAACTTCATTATTTTACCTCGATAATAATCAATGTTTCATCATCCTTACGCACTGCATCTTTTGTAAATCGTTTAAAACGAGCCACACTTCGTTCCAGCAACAAATCTACTTTTCTGCAAGATTCCGGATCCGGCTTTTGGCGTGAAATAATATCATCAAAAATCTTATGGTCGATTCTCGGCAAATCGGCATTCGTTTCAATCTCTTGATTCGATACCTGCAAAAGCTTTATCAAACCATCCTCATCCAAGAAATTATCCAACGACGACCGTGCTTCCGTGATTCCGTCACTGTACAACACAATACAATCTCCCGGTTGGAGCTGAACTTGTGCCGCATTGAGATTTACAGACATTTCTGCACTTACCCCGATTACAAAACCGGCCAAATCAAACGTCTGTGCTTCTCCGTTTCTATGAAGAATAATCGGAGTCGGATGACCGGCACATGAATATTTCAATACTCGTGTTTGCGGATTATAAATAAGGTAATATGCCGTAAAATATGACGAATAACGTTCCATCATGTTGTCAAACGTAGTATTAAGGAACCTCATCATAACTTCAGGGTCTTCAAAGTTTGCAGCTACCGCCCCCATAAGCTCTTTGATTTTCATGGTAATCAACGCAGCCGGAACTCCGTGCCCCGCAACATCGGCTATAAAAAAACCGTAGTTCCCGTTAGGAAGCTCTATAAAATCGTGAAAATCTCCGCTGACTTTTTCTAAAGGATTGTCATAAACCGCAATCTGGCAATACTCGAGTTCTCTTATTTTCGGATAAATCCCTTTTTGTACCTGTCCGGCAGAGGTCAACTCCATATCCATTAGGTTGCTTTCTTCTTTCAATCCGGTAATAAATGATTCTACCGACGACGCCATTTTGTTAAAAGTTTTTCCTACCAACGCAAACTCATCGTTAGTTTTTATATCTACACGAGCTGCGAAATTTCCACCGGAAATATCATCTGCAACTTTTTTAAAATGCATCAACGGTTTGACAATAATGTGTCCGAGTATCAATCCTACCAACAAATGTACTAAAATCAAAACTATCAAAATCACGACAGCCTGTCGATAAAGGCGATCCATGTGATTATTTATAGTCGACAAATCCAACGTATATGAAATTATAATATTTTGAGTTTGCGGCGTATAAAAAGGAAAATAAAACGAAATCGTTTTTGCTTGCAGGTAAGTACCGAATTCTTTACCTTCCAGACTTTTGGCAGCAGCAGCGGCATTTGCTCGACGAAGCTGCTCCCCTTCTACCTGAGAGACACTTTCATTTGCTTTATGTCCCAAAACTTTTCCCGTATCAGTAAAAATCAAATAATTATCAAGAATATTTCCCAGAAAATCTTGAAGTGCTGTTATTACACTTTTTTCATCAGCATACTGCTCGGAATTCAAAAGTGCATTTTCGGCAATAGTTTTAATCGGCGTATGAATTTGTGAAGTCATATTGCCGGCTTGATATTGACTGTTTTCCGCAATCAAATCCATTTGGTTTTCAAAAATCATTGTAATAAAAAACGAGATATTTATCACACTGAGAACTAAATAAATAAGACTGAATTTAATTGTAATTTTTTGCATAAATCCTTCTTTGCCAATCATAGTTATGATTATTTATATTGGTGGTTATTTTCGGTATATATTTCCGGAATTGTACAAAATACATTTTTTTTATTTATTCTACCAACATTTTTAATATTCGGTCGATTATACTAAAAAAATCATGGTATTTGCCATTGTTACAATTTACTTTTTCGGTTGAATGCTATATATTAACAGTCTTTTTTAAGATTTCTAAATCTTAATCTTTTTTTGACTAATTCAGGATTTTTTTATGGTGCAACAGTTTGACATTCAGAAGAAAGGTTCCCAAAAATTAAAGCTTATCTATATTCTCCTTTTTGTAGGAGCAATTTTATTTTGTATATCTGCAGTTGCAGGTGCAAAGTTCATAATGTTCATTCCGGCATTTCTTTTATTCTTTTTTGCTGTACGTACATATATTTCACGCAAACGCATTCTCGGACAAAAAATCGAAGTCGACGACGACAGTGTTACTTACTATTTATGGACCGGCGAATGTGCCACTTTGAACTTTAACGAAATCACATACGCAGGTTTTTATGCAAAGAATCCGACAAAAGTAAGATTCTCAGAAGGTTTGTATATGTACTCAGACAGTGCCGACAGATATTGTCTGATTGGTACAGATTTTGAAAGAAGTGACGAGTTGTACTCATTGCTTAAAGAAAAATGCAACGCAGCTAATGTAAAATGGCAAGATTTGGATTACTGCGGAAAAAACGGACTGGTAAAAAAATTGCGTGAGTTGTTGAACATCAGTGACAGTGAAACAACCGAGCAAGATTGTGATAATTTACAGGAAACAAGCGTAGAATAATTTTTATTCTGTGCAAAATTATAAATTTTTCTCATAAAAGAGGAGTTGGGGTTATGCATCATTTTATTTTTAGCCGCGGGCCTATAAAATTGTATCCGTTACCGGGAACAGAAGAATATGTAGCAAAAGTTGCTCGCTGGCTTGCAGGTAATTTATTGAAAGAAGCAGAAAAACAAAAAGCAGATTTGGCTGAGATTCTTTACTTAGATGAAGATGAAGCTGCTGAATTGGATAAACACTTAAGTACCAGAGAAGATACTTTAGAATTTATTGTTAATACTTTGACCGGTCACTTCGATTACTTCGCTCACAGAAACGGAGCAATGGAAGTTTCACTAAGAGAAAGTTCACGAAAAAAAGACGTTTTTATTTTCCATACTTTCAGTCCGGCAGATGTAGTTGATTACAACAAAAAAGAAGTTACATTGTCTCTTTCAGACCAAGAAATTTTACTTTACAACACTCTTGATGCTTTCCTTGAAGCAAAATGTGATTCTATCAGAATTTTTGAATTGAATCTCGGACAAGCTCGAAGTGACCGCCCTAAAGGACGAGGAAGTTGTAACCTTCGTACATTCTTCCGCAACATCACTGCAAACGGTGCCGACCACATCATGATGTATCAAATTCATTCAAAGAAATCTTTAATCGGTATTGATAATCGCCTGACAGCTTATGACAACTTACGCGGTGAATCATTATTGAAAAAATTTATTTTGCGTGAATATGTTAAATCATTGGATTATTACCGTGACGTAGTAAAAAAAGATTGGTTGTTCAGTTCTGTCGATGCCGGCGGTAAAGAGTTTGCAGCTTCATTTGCAAAATCTTTCGATGTACCGCTTTTGGTTGTGGATAAACGCCGAAATTCTCTTACTAACAATATCGAAGAAGTTACTATATTAAAACCGGATTCTCTTTCTATCAAAGATAAAGTTGTGTTTATCGCCGACGATATGATTGATTCCGGCGGAAGTATTGTTGATGTTTGTAAAAAATACAAAGAACTCGGAGCTAAAGAAGTTAATGTTGCCGTAGTTTACGGTTTGTTCTCGCCGCCGGCAGAAGAACGTTTGCAAAAACTTGTAGCTGAAGGTGTATTAAACAAAGTTATCATTACAGATTTGGTTACTCCAAGCGAAGAATTCTTAAAGAATAACCCTTACATTCAGATTGCCGATACGACTTACACTACTGCACGTGTAGTTCAAAAAACAAGTCAAGGTCAGTCATTGGGTAAATATTTCATTGCATTAAATGCAGAAAAATACTTAGAAAAATTGAACACAAACGATTAGTTTTTTATATTAAAAAAGAGTCAGAGTACATCAAAACAATGTACTTTGATTCTTTTACAATTGACAAAATCGTACCAACGGCATTGAGGTTTGCTGTCTTTGGGGAATGGTAGAAAATGAAGAAATCAGTATTTTTATCAATCATTGTAACATTGTTTCTTCTTTGCGGTTGCAAAGCACAACACATCCAAAATACTGTTACATTGGATAAAAATACATTCAAACCGGTTTCCTCTTCCGTATCTACATTAAAAAACAATCTAATCGGAATAGTCACCGTAAACAGATTGCGTCTGAGGTCTTCCAACGACGTATATGCAAAAACAATTCGTTATCTGGACCAAGGCGATATGCTGAATATCATCACTAAAGACGAAAAGCGTATCAGAATAAATAATATGGAAGATTATTGGTATTTAGTCGATTTCAACGGTACAAAAGGCTGGATTTTCGGTTATTACTTAGAAATTTACAGTGATTACCTACAGGCTCAAGAAGCTTCCAATCGTTACAAAGGAAGTCGAAAAAAATCTGACAATCTTGACGATGACAAATCCCTTTCATTACGTACCGGTTTTGAATTCGGAGAACGTTTTATAAACAATAATCTTCTCTTTTTATCCGACGGTCAATTGCTTGAAGTAACAGACTTTGTAAATTCAAAAGCCAACGTTATTTCTTTAAGCACACCGGTTGAAAGTTACATTGTCGATACAGAAAGCAACGGAAATATTTTGTATTACATCGGCAAACAATCACGTACAAAAGCTTTATATCGATATAATTTTGAAAACAAATCTGAGACGTTGCTTTTAAAAGATGTTGAAAAAATGGCTTTTGATTTTCGCAACGGTTATGCGGTTGTCGCCGGCGACACAAAACCTACCGATAAAAAAAATCCGAACCAATGGATTCTAAAAAAGATAAACCTGCAAAATGATGAAGCGTCTGATTTTGCCACTATCGAAAAAGCAAATGACGAAAATGTCATAACAGACCCGCTTTACAATTCGCTCTTGCGTGAAAGAGGACGTCAAATTTATTTAGAACTCGATTATCCGCGAGGAGTCGTATATTTTCGTCCGCCGGAAGAAGATAAAGTTTATCTTATTTCACTTGAGAACGGAGATTTTATCCGAACAATGTTTATTCCCGAAGATGATTTTGTAATAGATTCAAATCGCAGTTTGAATATCGAACGTTCATTCGATGATGTCGGCGATGTAAAATATTCACTACAACTGCGTGACAGTTTATCCGGATACACAAAAGAAATTATAAAAACATCGGAAAATCCTATAAACTTTGTTTTACACAAATACAAAGACCTTATGGCAGTAACAATGCTTCAAATGAAACCGGATATTCCGCTCGACAATTGTTATCCGTCATTTATTTATATAATGTCTTTGTCAAATTATTCTATTATCCCGGTTTCCACATCCGGCAATTCTTATCAGCCTCAATGGAGACGTTAAAAATTTGAAAATCGGAGTCAAAATTGAACATTCAAGAACTTTTTAGAATCGGAGGTTGGGCAATGTGGCCACTTCTGATTTTTTCAATACTCACTTTTACAATCGTGCTGGAACGCATTGTTTTTTTTATCAGAACAGATTGGAATGTAGACCGGCAACCAAAAAACAAAAAAAATTGTCCGGCAGCCAAAGTCTTTTCTGCTGCAATCGATTGCTCGCCGGAAAACAAAACAGCTGCAATGGAAGCCGAAGCCGCACATCAATTAAAACTTTTAGAGCATGGATTTTCACATTTATCCGCAATCGCTTCCTTATCGCCGGTTGTCGGCTTTTTGGGTACAGTTTCGGGAATGATTAGTGCATTTTCTACTATTGCAAATGCAGCCGATGTCAACGTAAAGCTTGTTGCCGGCGGAATTTTTGAAGCATTGATTACAACTGCATTCGGACTGATAGTTTCTTTGGCTGCAGCCGTAAGTTTGCATATTTTGCGTCAATGGCCCGACCAATGGGTAACAAAAATAGAATATGTCGGCTCAAAAACTCAATTTTCACAGGAGACTGACCGTGAAAATCACTCGTAAACATTCCGACAACAACGACGAACCGGCAATATTCAGCGACTTAGCTTTTTTATTAATGATATTTTTCATTGTACTCGCCGGATTCGCAGCTAAATACACATTGCAACTGAATCTTCCCGTGTCGTCAAAAGAATCCGTTGCCGTGCCGCCGCCTATTGTCGAAATAAACCTGCCGGGAAACAATACAATTATTTATAATCAAGAAACATTGCCTTTAGATTCATTATCGTCATTTTTTACCGACAAAAACTTTTCTTCCAAAACCGTTATAAAACTGCAAGTTGCCTCTACTTGCCCGTATCAGCAAGCCGTGACATTTTTGGACTGTGCCGGAAATGCCGGAATGACATCTGTCAATATCGAACTAATGGATAATGCAAAATGAAAATACACAGACAAAACAAAATCTTCCCGTCATTTTCCACAAATGCAATGGCAGATATGGCGTTTTTATTATTAATTTTTATTGTAATTTTCATGCAAGACCCGACTGTACAAAAAATCGATTATGCAGTTTGTAATGAAAATCAAAAACTTGAAGGAAAAGCGTTGACGATTTATGTCACTCCGGACGAGAAATATTTTCTGGATAACAAAGAAACTACATTGGAACAAATAGAAAATCAGCTTGTTTCCGGCATTCAAAACGGACACTATCCGCAAATCAGGCTCAGTGCCGACAAAAATACGCAGTTTCAAGTCGTCGATGAAATCTTAAAAATATTGCGAACATTAGAATATCCGGCTGTATCACTGGTAGTTGAAAAGGACATTTTATGATAAAGCGATATTTTGTGTTCTTACTGATTGCTTTATTTTTGCATTCGTTGCTTTATTTCTTTCCTTTTTTCAACATCCAAAAAGATGACACGCCGCCAAAAGACAAGCAATCACAAATTAAAACTTTCAAAATGGTCGATTTACCGGTACAAAAAAAAATTATCCCGCCGGTCATTAAAAAATCAATTACAACCTCGCCGAAAAAGAATGTTGTCCCACAAAAAAAAGAAGCAGCCTTGTTGCCGATAAGCAAGCCGGTACCGCAAGAAGAGCCTGAATCACACGTTCAAGCCGATATAACTACTGACAGCCTACCGGAATCGACAGTCACCGAAAATACCCCCGAAGAAAAATATTTTAAAGCAAGCGAAGTCTCCTCAATGCCGTCATTACCGCTTAAGCTTTTGCGACAACGCCTACAGTATCCGCAAGACGCCCGACGGCGTGGAATAGAAGGAGTTGTTTATTTGCAACTTTATATAAACTCTCAAGGCATTGTAGAAAAAGTAGAAATCCTACACGAAAAACCGGATACTTCCTATGGATTCGGAACTGCTGCAAAAAATGCTCTGCTGGGACTGAAAGGAACGCCTGCAAAAATAGGCAAAAACGCCGTCGGAGTGATTTTCCGATACCCGGTGCGTTTTAGTTTGGAAAAATAAAAAAGCCTTCTGCCGACAATGAACAAAACGTCTTATAAGCAAAAGGCTTGTTTTTCATATTTTAATTTTTTATCTGGCTACTTTCATTCCCTCAAAGAATTTCATAACCTCTTCTCTGGTATTTGCCTTACAAACAACTTTGTCATTGTGGTTTAATACAATCATTGTCGGTGTAGCTTTTACATCCCAAGTTTTTGCGGCATTCATTCCCAAATCAGTCGAAACATCCACTGATTCATAAGAAATATAATTTCCGTCCAAATAATCTTTTACCGGCTGACAATTGCGACAATAATCGCTGCTGAATAATAAATATCGAAGTTTATCAGCGGAAATCACTGTCGGAGCAACAGAAACATCAACTTTTGCTTCTGTCGGGTGTGAAACTGCTTCTTCAACTACAATTTCTTTGCCTTTAGAAGATTCTACATCAAAACAAACACGATGTTTAAATTCTTCTCGTTTTCCTTTGTTCCAGTTTCCTACAGCTCGATAGTATCCTACAATACGAGAATAAACTTCAGTTGCAGTTCCTTTTACATTTGAAAGTTCATTTTCTAACAGTGCGATTTCGCTATCGATTTCTCTGATTTTTGCTTCTGTACTCATCATCTTCTCCTTATAATTTTTCTATTCTTTATTTTAATAAATCAAACAATCTTTTGATTTAATAAATTCTCTTTTTGAGCTTTCAATTCATTTATTTTCATTTTCAGCTCATGTTCTTTTTCCGATTTACAATGCGGACAATTAAAATGTTCACCGGCAATGTATCCGTGCTTAGGACAAATCGAGAATGTCGGTGAAATAGTAAAGTACGGCAAATGATAATTGTAAGCGATAGTCTTTACTAATTTTCTGCACATTTCCCAATCGGAAATAGCTTCCCCTAAGAAACCATGGAATACAGTTCCCCCAGTATAACGTTTTTGAAGTTCGTCTTGATGATCCAACGCTTCAAAGATATCCATAGTCCAATCTACCGGCAACTGAGTAGAATTTGTATAGAACGGATCGTCTTCACCTGAAGCTATTATTTCAGGATAATGAGCCTTGTCATGACGAGCAAGACGATAACTTGTACTTTCAGCCGGAGTTGCTTCCAAGTTAAATAAACTTCCTGTTTCTTCCTGATAATCAGCTAATTGCTTTCGCATAAAGTCTAAGATTTCAAGAGCAAATTCCTTTCCTTCCGGTGTAGTTATGTCTTTTCCCATAAAGTTCAACAAACATTCGTTCATACCGTTGATTCCGATAGTAGAAAAGTGGTTGTTCAAATGCTGCAAATATCTGCGTGTATACGGGAATAATCCGTTTTCCATCAAGCGATTTATAACCTTTCTCTTAATCTCAAGAGATTCTTTTGCCAACTGCATAAAGTGACTTAATCTTGCAAAGAATTCAGTCTTTGTTGATGTCAAATAACCGATTCTAGGCAAATTAATTGTAACTACACCGATTGAACCGGTAAACTCATCTGCACCGAACAAACCGCCGCCTTTTTTACGCAATTCACGTTTATCCAACTGCAAACGGCAACACATAGAACGTACATCGCTCGGATTTAAGTCACTGTTAATAAAATTCTGGAAATACGGTGTTCCGTATTTTGCCGTGATTTCAAACAACAACTTCGCATTTTCAGAGTCCCAATTAAAATCTTTTGTAATATTGTAAGTCGGGATAGGATATTGAAATCCGCGACCGTTTGCATCACCTTCAAGCATAATTTCCAAAAATGCCTTATTGACCATTTCCATTTCTTTCTGGAAGTCTCCGTATGTATAATTTTCATACGGTTGTCCGCCGACAATAGCCGGTTTGTTTCGCAAATCTTCCGGTACAGTCCAGTCGAGCGTAATATTAGTAAACGGTGCCTGACTTCCCCAACGTGACGGAATATTTACTCCGAAGATAAAACTCTGAATTGCTTGTTTTACTTCCGTATAGTTCAATTTATCAGCATGAACAAACGGAGCCAAATATGTATCAAAACTTGAAAATGCCTGAGCTCCCGCCCATTCGTTTTGCATGATTCCCAAAAAGTTTACCATCTGGAATACCAATGTATACAAATGACGTGCCGGTTTAGATGAAATCTTTCCTTCTACACCGCCAAGCCCTTCTTCTATCAATTGGCGAAGAGACCAGCCCGCACAATATCCGGAAAACATAGACAAATCATGAATATGGAAATCCGCATTAATATGAGCGTCTGCAACTTCCTGCGGATAAATATTTTTCAACCAATAATTTGCCGTAATAGAACCGGAATTGTGAAGAATAAGTCCGCCGAGCGAATAATTAACATTGGCATTTTCATTTACACGCCAATCTGACTGGCGTAAATATCCGTCCATAGTTTCATTGATATTAAGCATTAATTC
>JAXJQT010000600.1:0-1270 GCA_036311025.1 Spirochaetota bacterium | reverse complement strand
TTATTTTGTTTCTTTTATTTTATAAAATCGATTTTTAGAAATTCCTGTGTGTTCTACAGCTTCTGCAACATTATTATTAAAATGTTTTAAAATACATGAGACTATTCTGTCTTCAACTTCCGCAAAAGGTAACTCTTTTGAAAGAATACTATTTTTTAAAGCCTCAATAGCTCCGTCAACTCCGGACTGCTTACTTATAGAATGTTCTTTTCTGAGTCCGAGAAAATCAAAGTGCTCTGGACGAACAATTTTTTCGTCTGCACAAATTACACAAACACGTTTTACGGCATTTTTTAATTCTCGTATATTACCCGGCCAATTCCATTGTTTTAAACAAATAAGTGCTTCTTTACTTAGCTCTAACGGCGGAATATCAAGCTCTTTACATGATTTATTCATGAAATATTGAAACATTGGCTCTATATCATCTTTTCTGTCACGCAAAGGAGGCAAAGATATAGAAAACTCGTTCATTCGATAGAATAAATCTTCACGGAATAATCCCTCGTCAATTTTTGACATTAAATTTTTATTTGCAGCAACAATTAATCTGAAATCTACTTTCATTACTTTGTTGCTTCCCAAACGTTCTACTTCTTTTTCTTGAAGTACACGTAATAATTTTGCTTGCAGTCCTAACTCCATATCACCGACTTCATCTAAAAATAAAGTCCCGTTGTGTGCAAGCTCTATTTTCCCTGCTTTATCCTGCGTAGCATTTGAAAATGCACCTTTTTTATAACCAAAAAGCTCACTTTCAAAAAGAGTTTCCGGAATAGCAGTCGAATTTATTTTTATGAAAGGCCCATATTTTCTAGGTGATAAATAATGAATGGTTTTTGCAATTAATTCTTTACCGGTACCGGTTTCTCCGGTAATTAAAACATTGACCGGATGTTTTGCTACCGTTAAAACTTTTTCATAAACATTTTTAAGTGAAGTGGTAGCACCTATGATTTCTTCATCAGTTTCATTACGTAATGTTTCGAAACTTAACTTCATTGCAGCTATTTTTTCTGCTTCTATTTTCTTTTTTTCACAAAAAGCAATACCTTCTTCTAAGATATCACGCAAATCTCTCAATTTATAAGGCTTTTCAATGACTTTGTTTATTAGGTTATCATTAATCATTTGTTGCAAAATGGATTTTTCAGCATAAGCAGTCAATAAAATACCGTAAATATATCCGTCTAATTTTTTTGCAGCACTAAGAAAATCAGCACCACTCATTTTAGGCATTTTAAAATCAGATATTACAATATCAAATTTT
>JAXJQT010000599.1:0-2584 GCA_036311025.1 Spirochaetota bacterium | reverse complement strand
GGATTAGCCTGCTGGTATGCATTTACTTGGCGACCTATTTCGGTAAACAAATAATTTCCCGGTAATTTATTGTAATTCTCATTTAATTTAATCATGGTAAATAACTCCTTATTCTTTTTAATGTATGTCTATTTTTTTATCTCTTACATCCGCCCTGTTTACCGTTGCGAGTAAGATTATCCAAAATTTTCGAATCGTATTTTAAAACTTTATCTTTTCTCAAAGCAGCCTGACGTAACGCCTCTTCTATCAAAACATCAAGCAATTTACCGAAAGGCAAATCATTATGTTCCCAAAGGTAAAAACTGAATGACCCCGGAATAGTATTGATTTCATTTACATAAACGTGCTCTCTTGATTCGTCCATCAAATAATCAACACGTACTACTCCGCAACAATCCATTGTCTTATAAATTTGTTTTGTATAATTTTCAATATGTTCTTTTTGCTCTTTTGTTACTTCAGCAGGAATCTTACGTCCCATAGAGCCCATGCCTTTTGTTTTAGAATTTGCATTGATGTATTTATCATCGAATGACAAGAATTTTTCCCATCTGACAGGCTCTTCCAATACAGACGTCAACACTTCATTATCTTTCATAATTGCAGAACAGTTGATTTCTACGGAATTTGCAACGCCTTTTTCTACAATTATTCTGTAGTCGTATTTGCTGGCTACATCGATAGCATTTATCAAATCTTTTTCATCATTTACCATCGAAATCCCGATTGACGAACCCAGATTTGCCGGTTTTACAAACACCGGATAATCAAGCGTATAACGCACTTTTTTTATTATCTCTTCAGATTTTTCTATCCACTCATGTCGAGTAAACCATATATAAGGAAGAACCGGCAAATCAATTCCTGAAAAAATACTTTTCATTACAATCTTATCCATACCGGACGCAGAACCGACTACACCGCTGCTTGTATACGGAATATCAAGAAATTCTAAAAAACTTTGTAATTTACCGTCTTCTCCGTAATTTCCGTGACACGCAATAACCGCAGCGTCAAGAGAATTGAGAATATTCTTTTTGTCTTTTTTATTTAATGACGGCTGAAACTGCTTTGCACATTTCTTAGTCCAGTTTTTATAGATTTTCAAATCTTTAAGTTTTTTCTCGCCAAAAAACCAATCTCCGTCTTTATCAATATAAATAAGTTCCGGAGTATATTTTGATTTATCAAGATTTTCATAAACCTGAAGCCCGGTAATAATAGAAACTTCATGTTCTACAGATTTTCCGCCATAGATAATACCGATTTTTTTCATTTATATAATCTCCCGCAATACAAGTCATACCTCATAGGGCAAGTTCATTTTGTGGTCAGTATGTAACTTATTTTATGAAAAAAATCAATTGTTATGCTATAACTTGCCTAAAGTTAGTATATTGCTACCTAAAAAGGAGTTAGGCATGAAAAAGAAAATTATACTCAGTCTTTTTATCTTTTGCATATTCTTAATAAACGCACAAGTTTTGCCTGAAAATGACGCAATGGCGACCAGAATAAAAGACATCCTTTTAGAATCTTACGACAATTACGAAGGTTTCAACTTTAAAGAGCGATTAGTACTTAAATTCGGCAAAAGAACATTCATTGACTGCGTGTTACTATGGCACCAAAATTACAGAAACATCGAAGCTATAGAAATAAAGCTTCATTATCAATTAAGAAATCTGTCTGAAAAAGTATTCAAATATGAAAGCCACGAAAAAGCGACACGATTTAAAGAAGCACTTGAAGAATTGACATTTCTTGGTTTTTGCAATGTCGATTTGTATTACAAAGCACTGCTCAAAGCAGAAAATTTGCCGCCGATGTTTACTACCGACGACATCGACGACGCCTTGGCAAATCCGGAATTCTTCCTATTAAAAAAACAACTTTATGAAAAAGAAGAAGAATTGAAACAAGAAATAAGAAGTCACCTCGTATCAAAAGAATGCAAAAATAAGCTCGGTCTTTACTTGTTCTTTTTCGACTTTGTCAACAAAATCAGAGTCGGCATAATAAAAAAAGACATCGAGAAAAGCTACAAAGCTATTTTGGAAAAACAAAAATCGATGTAATAAAAAGATTTTTATGCAACGCCGGGAACTTAACTATATGACAGAAAAAATAACTTTATGCGGAGACAACTGTAATTTTTGCCCAAGATACAACGCAAAGACAGAAGCTGATTTACAAAAAGTTGCTGAACTTTGGTATCGTGTGGGCTGGCGAGACAGAATTGTTTCAACTGAAGAAATAAAATGCACGGGCTGTTCCTCACACAAAAAATGCACTTATGAATTGGTAGAATGTACAAAAAATCACAATGTAGAAAAATGCAACCGATGCGACAATTTCCCTTGTGAAAAAATTAACGCAATGTTATCCCGCTCAGAAGAATACAAAATCACCTGCAAAAAACTCTGTTCCTCGGAAGAATATCAAATGCTGGAAAAAGCCTTTTTTGAAAAAGAGGAAAATCTGGAGATGTAGTTTTTATTTTTTTATTGACAAAAAAAGGAGGGCGACCCACGGCGTGAGGATGCTCTCCTTTTGTTTATAGTTTTGTATAGCGGATTTT
>JAXJQT010000598.1:0-2326 GCA_036311025.1 Spirochaetota bacterium | reverse complement strand
TTCCTGAGCCTGTCGAAGGGTGGTTCCTAGAAAGCCATGTAATGCAGCACAAACCTCAAGAACGAACTTATCACAGAAAGTATGTTGGAATTCTTACGGAAATAAATGGATTTAAATATTTTGTTCCGATGTCATCTAGGAAAAATTGTAATTGATTTTAAGAAAGTAGAAGAAGCTTGTAGGGATTATAAGAAATAGCACATAACAAGAAGTTCAAAGCCGACAAACCGGTCAAGCCGGTTTGCGGTTTAAGCAATTGTTACACGGACGCCCGCACTGGGGCGCGAAGGAGGAAGAAATGTTTGAAAAATTAATAGAAGAATTTCAAAAACTTCCAAAGAAAAAAATAAAGGAAGAATCTTTTGTTTCAATAAGCATTTTTTCTGGATTTTTACTCAAGCCTGCTCTAAAAAAAAGATTTGTAGAGATTTGCTGACGTAATTCCTTAACACTCCAACAACATTTTATACATTCTGTTTCATAAAAAAAACGAGCAAGTTTATCATCTACTGTCAATATTTCTCGAATATGAGAAAAAGACAATCTTGAAAGAAGCAGTTCTGGGCTTGTTTCAAATTGGTGCGATACTGTCGCACTTTTTCCAACTAAATAATTTTTTACTTGTGGATAAGTTAAATAGAAAGAGCGTGATACTTTTAAGAGCGTTTCATTTATTCCTTTTTTGTTGATTTTTTCCGCTAATTTTGAAATGAGCCTTGAGCCATAAACAGAACGGTCTTTCCCATTCTGTTCATATTCAACAATGTAAAATCCTATAATGTAATTTCTGATAGTCGCCATTCGATTTACAGCTCTAACAGCAGAATTGTATGATGATTCATGAATGTGAATTACAAGGGATGAAAGCTCTTCAAAAGAAAAATCACACTTATTCTCCCAACCTTCCGGCAATTCATAATACGGTGCTTTTATTTCTGTTTGGTCTAAATCATTTATCATTTTTCCATTCACCGTTTTCAGTTTCCATAATATCTCTTACTACTTCGCTTGCTATCAGCAATCCGGCAACCGACGGGACGAAAGAAATGCTTGCCGGTGTTCGGGCTGTCGTCACCACTTCTTCTTGTGAATAAACAACTTTTAATGATTCTACGCCGCGTTTTTTTAATTCTTTACGCATTACCCTGGCAAGCGGGCAGACTTTTGTTTTGTATATATCTGTGATTTCGAACATTGTCGGATTGAGTTTGTTTCCGGTTCCCATACTGCTTATAACGGGCGTTCCGACTTCCTTACATTTCATGATAATGCCGATTTTAGCTGTTACGGTGTCTATCGCATCTATTACATAGTCGTATTGTGAAAAATCAATTTGCAAACCGTTTTCGTCATCGGGAAGATAAAAACTCGCAAAAGTTCCTACTTCAGCGGTCGGATTAATGCTCAAGATTCTCTTTTTCATTACGTCGACTTTCAGTTGTCCGACGGTCTCATGGGTGGCGATGATTTGCCTGTTTATATTACTGACAGCCACGGTGTCATGGTCGATTAAGTCAATTTTACCGACACCGCGACGAGCCAATGCTTCTACCGTAAAACCTCCCACACCGCCGATTCCGAATATTGCCACTTTTGCATTTTTCAATTTTTCCAAAGCTTCATTGCCGATTAATTCTTGCGTTCTTTCCCACGGATTCATTATTCTTCCTCCGAAGAGTTACATTCATTATAAGTGTCAAGGAAATGATGTGTTACACCTTTTTTCTTATAAGCAATGACTGTATCCAGCGTGACATTTTCTACACTGCGAAAAATATTGCTTTCGATGTACGGATTGGTAGCTCGAAGCTGTTGAATGAGGCGTTTTATTTCCAAACGTTTTGATGTTGTAGAAAGGTCTTCACTTGCAGCCTTTTCGGTAAAACGACAGGCACATTGCAAGAAACGAAGGTTGTTATAATCACGCCAATGTAAAATATCAGCTTCACGTATCAAATAAAGCGGACGAATGAGCTGCATTCCGGCAAAGTTTGTACTGTGCAACTTCGGCATCATAGTCTGTACTTGTCCGCCGTAAAGCATTCCCATCAGAATTGTCTCTATCACATCATCAAAATGATGTCCGAGTGCGATTTTGTTGCACCCTAAATCTTGAGCGTTTTTGTACAAATGTCCGCGTCGCATTCTGGCACACAAATAACACGGCGACTTTTCGATATTAACAACCGCATTAAAAATATTTGTCTCAAAAATATCCAACGGAATATTCATCTGTGCAGCGTTGCTTTCTATCAACCGACGATTTTCTTCTTTGTAGCCGGGATCCATCACAAGAAACTTTATTTCAAACGGAATGCCTCTGTGG
>JAXJQT010000597.1:0-4400 GCA_036311025.1 Spirochaetota bacterium | reverse complement strand
GAGTCAGTATTTAATAACTGATATTCTTTCAGAGTCATTTTATGTCTGGCATTTTGCTCTATACGTTCATTCGCATATAAATATTTACCGGAAAGATAATCGTATTTATAACAATCATTCGGACTTGGATGATTTACATTCAATAATTTTCCGAACTGGTCTTGCAAATAAACGGTTCCTCGTTCTATTCCGGAATTATCTTTGTACATTTTGTAGAAGAAATCTTCATTACACATAATTCCCATCAAATATTTCAATTCTCGCTCATTATTTTTTTGATACGGATAAAAAATAAAAGTACGATTTAAATATTTTTCAGACGAATTACTTTTTAAGATTTCAGCTTCGCACAATACCGGCTTCCCATCTAATTCCTTTTTTACCAAAGCCAAAGCCGGTTCTTTTTGCATTTTTTCCAAATTAATATCAACAGACAACTTTTCCGAAAAATCAATCAAATTACACGTCGGATTATCTGCTTTATTTTTACGAATAAATTCTACAAGAAAAAAGTCTCCCAGATTTTTAGCCGAAACTCCCTCTCGCAATTCCGCACTGGTTTGTGAATAATGCAAGAAAGATTTTTCATCCAAAGCCGACATTCTCGGACGGTCTAATATTTTTTGAAAACTCGGGAACGTTGAAATATTCCCGAATGCTTCGGCATATTGACTGTAATAATAATCAATATTAATCGCAAGCTGATTCACTAAGTCACAATAAAATGTTTCATTTTGTTCTTTTGCTTCTCGTACAACAGTAGAGACATAAAAAGTGTTAATCAATAAAACCGGAATTATTGTTAATGAAAAAATACACAATAATATGCAAAGACGTAAATTAATTTGTTTCATGGTAATTATTATAACTTATTTTATTTTTATTACCACTCTAAAATTACCACTGTAAAATTATTCCGCCCCAACTTAATCCGCCGCCGAAACCTAACATCATCACTTTATCACCGGATTTGATTTTCCCTTCACGTACAGCCTCATCTAAAGCTAAAGGAACCGAAGCACTAGATGTATTTCCGTATTTATTAATATTTACAAAAAATTTATCTCTATCAATACCGCTGTCTTTTGCAACCGCATCAATAATACGAATATTAGCTTGATGAAGAATTATCGCATCCAAATCTGCCGGAGTAATATTAGCTTTTTCAACAAGACGTTTTACACAAGCCGGAATTTCTTTAATGGTAAATTCATAAACTTTTTTTCCGTCCATTTGAAAATACAAATCTTCTTTAATAAGATTTTCAGTCGAATGATACGGCATTTTACTTCCGCCGACCGGAATTCTTATGTGAGCAGAACCGCTTCCGTCTGTACAATAATCATAAGCTAAGACATTAGACGGGCTGTCTTCTTTTTTTAACAAAACAGCTCCGGCTCCGTCACCGAATAAAACACAACTGTTTCTGTCTTCCCAATTCAATATACGAGAATAAACATCTGCTCCTATTAACAAACAATTTTTATACATTCCGGATTCTAAAAAACCGGCTGCTGCACTGAATCCATAAACAAAACCGGCACAAACCGCATTCAAATCAAATGCCGGAATTTTTCCGCAACCTAATTCATAAGCCACTATAGGTGCACTCGAAGATATTTGATAATCAGCCGTAGATGTCGTCAATATCAACAAATCTACATCTTCCGGTGAAACTCCTGCAGCTGCAAGTGCTTTTTTAGCAGCTTCCACACTACAAGAAACTGTTGATTCTCCCGGAGCAACAACATGTCTTTCGTGAATTCCGGTACGCTTAACAATCCATTCGTTAGATGTATCTAAAGTTTTTTCTAAGTCAAAATTTGTTATTACTTTTTCCGGAACATAACTGCCAGTACCTAATATCTTAATCATAATTTTTCTCCAAAATATGACCAGTCGGTCACTTTTTTTATACGTCACTCTTATAGCAAAAAAACACATCGATAACAAGCGTATTTCCAAAAATCGAAGCAGTTTTTCCTTAAAATTAAGAACAAACTATCGTTTCCAAAACTCATTTCGACGTTTGATATAATCTTGATATTCTTCTCGTTTTGTAACTTTTTGATAGTAATGAAACTTATTGCATCCGACTGCAATAATCCAAAAGACAAATATAATGCCCAACAGATAAATAAACACCCAACCGCAAGAAGTATAAAATGATTTGATTTCCAATAACGGTACTTTTTCGGCATGAGCTTCCGGACGATACAAATCCGAACGATAATTTATAAAACCGTTAGCATTTACAAAAACCGAATATCCGGTACAAGTAGAACGCACCAAACAGCGTCTGTTTTCAATCGCACGAATTGTTGAAATTCGTAAATGCATTTCAGGCTCAATGGTTTTACCGAACCAAGAATCATTCGTACAATTTATAATTAAATTCGCACATTCACCTTTTTCATCAAAGATTGATTTTCGTACATATTCAGGAATTATTGCTTCATAGCAAATATTAATCGCCATTTTTAAATTTTTTTGCTTTATAAAACGCGGCCCTTCACCTTGAGAAAATTCTTTCAATCCCATCATAGATATTACAAATGAAAAAATACGTGACGGAGCACGCTCTACAAACGGTAAAAGTTTATTTTTATAATAAGAATCAAGTTTTTTCCCGTCAGAATCTACCAGGAAAAGACTGTTAAAAATATCAGTAGGAACTCCCGGACCGTTATCTCGTCTTGCATGTCCGCCGAACAACAACAAGCTGTCAGAAGAATAACGTCGTCGGACTCTGGAAAAATCGTTCTGTTTTTCATCAAACCATATAGGAACTGCCGACTCCGGCCATATAATCAATTTTGGATGTTCCGCCAATAACTCTGTAGATAAACTGCTGTAAGTCTCAAGCATTTCGGATGAACTTTTCTGTTTTTTTTCTGCACCGGAAATATTTCCCTGTACGATGCCTATCGAAACTTTTTTAGCATTTTTCATTGCATTGTTTATATTTTCGTATCTGATACCGCCGTAAACTGCCGTCATTATCACCAAAGCTAACACCGATACCATGTATATAAGCGAGTTCTTATTAAATATTTTTTTTGATGACTGAAAAAAATCAAGCCCGCATTCGACCAGATAAGCTAAAGCCGTATTTACAAGCATTACCAAAAAAGTTACGTAACTGATACCGAATAAATCTACCGATTGGATAATATTTACCATTTGATATTGGGAATATCCTAAGTAGTCAGCCCAAAGCTTAGGATAAAAATAATCAAACACCGTTGCAGCTATTGCAAAAGCGAAATAAAACAAGAACGGCTTATCTTTGCCTAAGATTTTAGCAACAGAATAACAAAGCATGTAATTTAATCCGGAAAAGAAAGAAAGCCCTAAGAAAACAATAATTGCAAGTAATATAGAAAAAGGCATAACCCATTCCGGAAGCCCGAACGTCTTAGACATTCCGGTAACCGGAACTATCATCCACCAAAAATGTGTCAAATATGCAGTAAATCCAAATAAAGTAGAATATTTTACACCGTCAGACATTTTTTCATTTTTTAAGAAAAAAACTGCCGGTGCCAATGTAAACCATGCAAAAGTACTACCAAAGAATTTTATATAACCGATATTAGATAATGACCAAATCACACCCAAAAGTGAATATAATAAAATTTTTTGTCGATCTTTTAGCTGTGATCTGAGATCTGTCATTAAATTACTGCCTTTATTTTATTTTTTTAAAACTGATTGCAAAACCTGACTTACCTTTGCGGCATCTAAAGGTTTTACTATAAATCCTTTTGCCCCTATCAATAATGATTGTTTTACCAAATCCTCTTTCCCCAATGCACTCATCATCACCACATTAGCTTTCGGATTAATTTTCATTATCTCTTTAAGGCATGATATTCCATCCATTCCCGGCATGGTAATATCTAAAGTTATTAAATCTATCTCATCTCCAAATTCCTGAAAACGAGCCAAACCTTCTAAACCATCGGAAGCACTGGCTATTACCTTAAAATTTTGAGCTTCCAACATTTTAGAAATTTGTTTTACCTGAAACGAGCTGTCATCAATAATCAACACATTCCATTTTCCGTCTACTCTATCGCTCACAAATTTCTCCTTATTAAAAACAACATATTAACTTAGATGTTTTTTCAAATCATCAGCACAAACATCTAAAAACATTTTTTCACTCTCTGCCAAGTCCAATGCCCCGAACTGGTCAAAAGATACATAATCAGATGCAACATAATCTCCCGGCATACTGATATTTGCAAGATTTGAAGCATTTGCATGAATAAACATAACAATCTCGCCTTGTCCGCCGTCACTTTTTTCGATACTGCCGATTTCTGCCGCCGGCACTACATCAACACCCAATTTATTTTTAGATAAATTAATTATTGCATTATCAACTTTCTCAT
>JAXJQT010000596.1:0-3711 GCA_036311025.1 Spirochaetota bacterium | reverse complement strand
GAGAGAGAGAACTTCGTAAAGAAGGTAGCTCACTTTACTACTCAACAGAATTTTCCGGAAGTGCTCAAATTGCAACAGGTAACAATCGGCCTGAAGTTTTGCAAGGATTCAGAGAAGGTTCTAATGTAAATGTAGTTTCAGAAATGGTACAAATGATAGAAGTACAACGTTTATATGAAGCAAACCAAAAAGCAATTCAAAGCCATGATAATTTATTGTCAAAAGCAATAAATCAAGCAGGTGTTGCACGTGGTTAAAAAATAATCTTTCTTTTTTATTTACTCCTTAATAAAAAATCTTCCCAAGATTTGAGTTCAACAAATCGAAGGAAGATTTTTTTTATATTATTCACAATATATTATTACAATAAATAAAAAAAAGTGCATCTCAACAGAGCCAGTCTCTGAAGAAATGCACCTTATAAAATAGGATTAACCGTTAAAATTAACCTTTTACAGATCCACCGGTCAAACCAGAAATAATCTGATTTTGTAATGACAACCACAATACTACAATCGGCAATGAACCGACAAAAGCGGCAGCACTAAAAATACCAAATCTTGTATTCATAGCACCTTGGCTGGCAATAAAAGATTGCAAACCTACTGCTAATGTATAGTTTTCCTGTGATGTCAACATTACAGATGCCAAAACGTATTCATTGTACTGACCTACAAACTGTAAGATAGTTACTACCGCCAAAATAGGACGAACCAAAGGCAAGATAATTGTTGTAAACGCTTGCCAAGGTGTAGCACCATCAATCATTGCTGATTCTTCAAGAGCTTTAGGTACAGAATCAAAATATCCTTTTACCATCCAAATATTGAAAGGAATACCACCACCAAGATAAATCAATATCAATCCTACTAAGCTGTTCAATCCAAATATCGGATGAATATTTCCTAAATACTGCAACAATAAATACAAGGCAACCATAGCCATTGTACCAGGGAATACCTGAATAGTTAAGATTGTCATCAAACCAATTTTTTTACCTTTAAAGTTAAAACGGCTGAATGCATATCCTGCAAGAGCAACAATCACCAACTGTACCAACGCTACTGATAATGAAACGATTATTGAGTTCAAGAACCATTTCAACATTGGGAATTTTGCTGTAGGAGAATCCGGAACACCCACTCCTGTAAAGAAAATTTTGTAGTTATCAAATGTGAAACGAACATCATATTTGAATCTCATTTCTCCATTTTCTAAAAAGAACATATTTTCTACAGTTTCAACTGCCGCAGAATTCGTAGCGGAATCTGCTTTCCACACATCAAATGAACTTATAAAACGATCTACTAAAACACTTTTACCATTTCCTTTTACCATTCTGATAAAAGTATTTTTCAAATCTTTCTCTACTTCATTCTCTGCTTTTGTAGAAGCTTTCAGTTTCCCAATAACTTCTTTATCCATAATTTCAAGTTCTGACATCCCGTCCACTGCATTTGTAAAACGAGCAATCAAAACATTTTTCTTCATTATGTTAGCACGTCTGTCTGATTCATTTTTATCAATCCAAGTATTTGTATCAATAATAGGAATCAAACCAAAGTGAGGTCCATAAATTGCCTGATTTTTACGAAAACCTGCAAAAACAACCTCTATAATCGGAACTAATACTATAAAAGCTATACATATCAAAACTAAGTGCTGACAAATTTCTCCAATTATAGAACCAATAGTTTTCTTCTTATTAAGCATTGTCTACCTCCTTGAAAGCTCCTGTATACTTGAACTGTAAGAATGTAATAGTACCAATGATAAAGAATACAATAATACCGATTGCTGACGCTAAACCATAGTCTGTTTCATTAGAACCAAATGCCAGTTTATATGTATAAGAAATCAAAATATCTGTTTGTCCTGGAAGAACACCCGGATCCATTACCGGACCACCACCAGTCAATAGGAAGATACCACCGAAGTTGTTGAAAGCGAACGCAAAAGATCCTACCAACATTGGACCTAAAGTAGCCAACAATAACGGTAATGTAATTCTCCAGAATTGCTGTGCTTTTGATGCACCGTCAACGTCTGCAGCTTCATACATACTTGCATCAATTGACTGTAAAGCACCCAAACTTATTATCATCTGATAAGGGAAAGACAACCACAAGTTTACAATAACACAAGTTATTTTAGGTAAAATTCCGTTAGGATCACTCAACCAAGGAATTGTAATTCCTGTTGCAAGGTTAATGATACCAAAGTCTTCGTTTAAGAATCCACCCCACATTAAAATTGTTATAAATGAAGGGATTGCATAAGGTAAAATAAACAATGTTCTATAGAAATATCTACCTTTCAAATCTCCGGCATTCAATACCAAAGCCAATGCCAAACCGGCAGCAAAAGCTGTTAATACTGAGAATAAAGACCACAAAACTGTCCATACAAATACACGTAAGAACGGAGAAGTAATATTTCTTGTAGTAAAAATCTTAGTAAAGTTTTTCAATCCGATTGGAACCATGTAACCAGGTTCAATTTTTTTATCATCAGCAAAATCAATATTTGAATTCTCTTCAAGTGAAAGTCTTACTTTCTTTAATTTAGGGAAATCAACAGATTTCAACTGAACTAAACGACCTTTATGGTCTATTTTCAATCGACGAATTTCATTATTTAAGATTTTGATTTGTTTATTATTCTCTTTAACCTTTTCAATTACTAAAGATGGATGTTCTGCTTTTTTCAAAGACAATCTTTTCATTTCTTTGATTTCTTGTTTCAAAGAAACAATCTGAACTCTTCTTTTTCCCATTTCATCTTCAGCTTTTTTGTTTAATGCTGCAATTTCTTGTTTCTTTTGTTCCAAGAAAGCTTTTTTCATTGCTGGGATTTCGCGATTAAACTCTTTAATTCTTTCGTTTACATCTTTAATTTCTGCATATACAGCTGACAAATCAGACTTAGCGATTTCATGTTTCTTTAATCCTTTGATTTTTTCAAAAGAAGGAACATAGTTTTCATCTAATTTGAATTTTGAGAAATTATCTTCTAAGAATCTTTCAACTTCTTTATCGCTTGATAACTTAAACATTGAATAAGTGTATTCAAGTCTCGGTAAATCATATTCATTCCAGAAAGTCGGTTTTTCACCGTCTGTAGTAACTACAAAAATACCGTTTCTGTTTTCTTCCCAAACACGAGTTGTATAATCATATTTACCATTTTCACCTTCTGCTAATTGGTAAATATTACCGTCTTCTTTTTCCTTAAAGAGTTTTTCTTTTCTCATAAACTCATTTGTTCTACTGTTCAAGAAGTTCTTTTCAACTCCGATTGCTTCATCGTATAACATAAAAGGAAGATTTTCTAATGCATTTTTTAGTATAGTAACATCATTTAATGCCACATAATAAGAATCATCATCGTAATCATAATCTTCATCTTCTGAAGTTATTCTTACTTGCTCTGAAACTAAATATTTTCCACTTGAAATCTCGTTCAATTTATCAAAAGAAACTTCATTCAAACGGAAACCTTCGTCATGACCTTGTTTAAAATAAGTAGCCTGATAAGCTTTTGGATAAGCCACAACATCAGTACTAGCCTCTGCAACAATTTCAGTATCTTCACTGTCGCTTGCAACCGGCAAACCTTCTGAATCAACTTCAATTTCTTCTGTTTCAAAAAAGAATGCTACAACTTCATCAAGCTTCAAATCTTTTAAACTTTCGTTTACAATCTTTGTTT
>JAXJQT010000595.1:0-4950 GCA_036311025.1 Spirochaetota bacterium | reverse complement strand
GAACAAAGCTTTACCCCCTGCCGTCAGTCGGAAACAGCTGATATTTATAAAAAAAACTCGTAATCGAAACAATTACCGAAATAACCGCTTCAAGATTACGAGTTAATTTATTTATAATCAAAATAATCTTTTAAAAACTTGCCTGTACATCTATTTCGAAAATCTTGATTCCCTCATCAGGAAAGTCGATTTTCAAATCTCGTACAACCGAAATTATTTTTTCAGCCATATCATCTTCTGTATAAACAATCAGCAGAAAGTTTTCTTCCGGCCAAATCCCATCCCCCATTTTAGGATTCGTTCTACCTTTACCGTATACAACCGGGATTTCAGTATAACGAGGATTCAAGCCGTTTCTTTCAAATCTGTCAAACAAATCTTCTTCTACAGATTTATTAGCTATAATCTCAAGTTTTTTCATGTTGTACCTCCCTCATCCGGGCTTAATTTTGCATTTTCAGCTTCCATCTTAGCTTTTTTCTTTGCCTGCATTTCCAACAAACGCTCTCTTCTCAATGCCATTCTAGCATCAAGTTTTTTCTGTTTCTTAATTGCTTTCTTTTCTTTATGTTCCATTAATAAGGAATAAAGAACCGGAATTAAGAACAATGTAAATATAGTACTTGTTGTCAATCCGCCGACCATTGTCTGAGCAATCGGACGCATAAGCTCGGACCCTTCGCCTTTGTCTATCGCCATCGGTACCATCCCCAAAACCGTTGTCAATACAGACATCAATACAGGACGTAAACGACTGGAACCACCTTCTACACATGCATCAAAAATACTATATCCACGTTTTATCAACAGATTCATATAGTCTACCAAAACGATACCGGTATTTACTACAACCCCTACCAATACCAAAAGCCCGATCAAAGTATATGCACTAAACGGTTCTCCGCTCATCAGATAAACTATAACAACCCCGATAATCATCAAAGGCATTGTAGAAAGTATGATAAAAGGAGCCGAGAATGACTCAAACTGACTCGCCATAACTCCGAATACCAAAACTATTGCCATTACAATAATCATCAAGAACACTTTCCCGATTTTGCTCATATTTTCCATATCCCCACCTACGGCGATAATGACACCTTCATCTTTAGGAATTTGCTCTTTGATTAACTTTTGAATCTGTGCTGTTATTTCGTTTAACTTAGCACCTTTTTTCAATCCGGCAGTAAGCTTGATTGTACGCATTTGATTTTCACGCTTGATTGTTACCGGTCCGGTAGTTTCCTCAATATGAGCTACGTTAGACAACGCAATTCTCTTTCCCGTAATAGGACTGATTACAAATATTTTGTCCAAATCAAGGATAGACTGTCTGTCTGACTCTTGCAAAATTACAAGAATATCGTAGTTATCTCCGCCTTCTTTGTAAAGAGACGCTGTCTTACCGTCAAGGTTTGCAGAGATTTCGCTTCCCAAAGTATAAATATTCAAACCAAATGAATAAGCTTTTTCACGGTCTACGACTACTTTCCATTGAGGAAGTCCGTCGTCCATATCAATATCCGGTTCAGTAGCTTCCGGAACGTGCTCTTTAATCAAATCTTTAATCTGTTTTGATGTATTCAAGAGTTTGTCCATATCATTTGACTTTATTACAAACTCAATAGGTTTTGCACTACCCATTCCGCCGCCGTTTGTACCGAAGGAGAATTTCGCATTAGGGAACTCATCAAAATGTTTTCTAAGTTTTTCCTTGATGTCATTTTCACGGTCTATACGCAAATCCCATTCCGGTAATCTAATCATGATTTCACCGTAATTTGACTCAGCAGACCCTAGCATACTGGAACTTCCGCCGGCTTTTACCATGATTCCTTCATAACCGCGAACTTCTTTTTCTACAATCAACTTAATCTGTTCCGCAAAATCTCTCGTAACTTCATAAGTCGTACCCAAAGGCAATTTAAACTCTAATGTTACCGCATCGGCTTCTTGTTGCGGTGCAAACTCAAAACCGATTTTCTTTATTCCGAAACAGCTTACAATAAGCATCAATACTACTACGATTATAGTTACGGCTCTGTGATGTAATACAAATTTCAATCCGCTCTTATAAGCTTCTCCCAACCAGTCAAAAAAGCGTTCCATTGCATCGTCAATAGCTTTCAATTTCGGCGGAAGCTGTTTTTCAAGTTTTGATTCTACAGGAAAATACTTACTTGATAATACCGGAACCAACATCGCAGCAACAAGAATAGATGAAACAAGTGAGATTACGATTGTAAATGCCAAAGCATTCATCATAACTCCCATTACTTCCAATTTACTGCTGAACATCAACGTCGGCACAAATACACAAATTGTAGTCAATGTAGATGCCATAATTGCAGTAACCATTTCTTTGGCTCCGAGTTCGGCAGCTACAATTATTTTAGAACCTTTTTCACGATATTTAAAAATGTTCTCCAGAATAACGATAGAGTTATCTACCAACATACCTATACCGAGTACAAGTCCTGACAATGTCATCATGTTCAATGTCTGACCGCCTAAATACATAAAAAGGAAAGTAATAGCGATAGATACCGGCATTGAACACGCAACAATCAATGTAGATTTGATATCACGCAAGAATATAAACAATACGATAACCGCAAGAATAGCTCCGGAAACTGCTGATTCGATTACGGAATCAATAGAATTGCTTATCATCTTCGATGAGTCTCGCAAGATTTCAAGCTTTACACCGTCCGGCAATTCTGCTTCTATCTGCGGCAAACGTTCTTTGATTTTATTGGCAACTTCTACCGTATTACCGCCTGACTGTTTCTGAATACGCAAATATACAATCGGTTTTCCGTTGTATGTCGCAGATTCAGTAACATCTTGATACCCGTCATAAACATTTGCAATATCAGAAAGTCTTACAACCTTTCCGCCTTTTACGGTAATAAGAGTGTCTTTTATTTCTTCTACATTTTTGTATTCACCGGCAGTTTGAACAAGGAAATCCATCCCGCCTTGAGTAACCGAACCGGCAGATATTTCACTGTTTTGCACTGCTATTGCACTTGCCAATGATGTCAACGTAAGGTCTAACGCGTTTAATCTGTTTTGAGAAGCTTCTACACGTATAATTCTTTCACGTCCACCGCCGACATTTGCAGATGATACACCTACTATCTGCTCAAAACGCGGTGCAATAATATCATCAGCCATTTTAAACAATTCTTCGGTAGTTCGATTGTTCCCCGTAACCGCAATAGTTACAATCGGCATCATAGACGGGTCGAACTTAAAAATAGTCGGATTCTCAGCATCTTCAGGTAAATAATGTTTTACCATTTCGAGTTTATCACGCACATCATTTGTGGCGACATCAAGATTCGTTCCGTAATCAAACTCCAGCATTACAAGGCTCAATCCGGTAGAAGACGTAGACGTCATATTTTTTACACCGGAAACACTTGTCAAACTGCTTTCGAGTGTTCTTGTGATATTCGATTCTATTTCCGTAGGACCGGAACCTTCATTCTGACAAAAAACTACCAATACAGGGAAATCTATATCCGGAAACAAATCTATAGGTAAATCCGAAGCCGTATATACTCCCATGAAAGTCAGAATTAAAAATATAATCAACATTGTTACCGGTTTTCTTACAACCGTTTTAATAAAACCACCCATAGGAAAAACCTCCTAGTACACAATGTTTAACAACTGAACAATTTTTACTTTTGCATTATTTTCAAGCAATGACTGTCCGCTGTATACGATTTCTTCATCCGGCAACAATCCCTTGATTACTTCCGTTTTATTATCAATCTGAATACCGGATTCAATGATTCGTTTTTCTGCAAACTTTGTTGTTTGTTCTATAATTTTTTTATCTATCAAAATGCTTCGTAATTGTTCATCTTCAGAAATACTGCTTTTGAAAATCTTTGATACCGGTAAAACATAGTTTTGTCCCAATTCCAAAAATACATTCCAAGCTTTTTCACAATCAGAATTAAAACTTCCTTGAGGTTTTAGCTTATACAAATTGTTTTCTTCATCTTTTTGATAAAGAGACGCCAAAATCGCCTTATCATCATTACGTTTTTCTAAAGAACGCAAAATTTTTGTTTCAAAAACATCACCTCTGAATGAATCCGGCAATTTTCGTGGGAAATAACGTAAAACAAGAGCTTTTTCATCATCAGTACATGACGAAATCAATTTGCTGATTGTAACATTTGATATTTCTGTAGGAAGCTCACGAATAACAAATACAGATTGTTCTCCGTAACGTGTGATAATACATGATGTAGGAATTACGACTCTGTTGTGTTTATTCTCTGTATAAATTTTGATATTTGCATACATTCCGTGTTTCAACAACGCCGCATTTGCACCTTTAGGCTCAATCTTTACTTCCAATGTACGAGACATTTCATCTACTACCGGGCTTACCTCGTAAACATTTCCGTTTATTGCCGTATTAGGATATGCATCTACTGTTATTGCAACATTCAAGCCCATTTTCATTTTTGAAATGTATTTTTCCGCAACATTTGCAATAATTTCTAAACTGTCAAGATTTCCGACTTTCGCAACGGGAGTTTGCATACTTACGGTGTCCCCTACTTTATAAGGCAAAGACGTAATAACTCCGGCAATCGGTGCAATTACCGGGCTTAACGCATAAACCATTCCGGGTCTTGACGGATTTACTTCCATTATTTTTTGACCTTTAGCTACTGATTGTCCGATTTTCACATCGATACTTGAAATCTTTCCGGCTTGGTCTGGAAACACCTGAATATTTCTTTTTGCCTGTACATTACCTGTAAGCTTTATATAGTCACTGATATTGCTTCGTTTGATTTTCATTGTATTTACGGCAAACAATGCTTCCGATTGCACTTCTGCCGCAGCCTTAGTCTCATCTTTTTTGCCGCCGCATGATACTAAAAGACATACAGCCAAAGCACTAAAAAATATTTT
>JAXJQT010000594.1:0-2986 GCA_036311025.1 Spirochaetota bacterium | reverse complement strand
TGTATTAAAACGCCCGAATAGCTCGGACGGAACTCGTAAAATCCTTGAAGTTGGTGTCCTGACTACCGTCAGAGAATCTCTGAAGCCAGGGATGATAATAAGTATTGCCCTGAGACGACGACCAGTGCCAAGTAGTATCATTTAAAATCCCTGTCTTTATCAGATTTTGATATATTAAATTTAATTCTGTTTTTGTCGGAAGATACCAATCATTAAAGCCGCCGCCATTATAATTTTTAGCTACGTTTAATGCATTATACCAAGTATGAGAACCAAGATTGGCACTTACTTCCAATGCTCGTGTCCCCTCTATATAAAAAACTATTCCGCCACCGGGACCGATGTCTCCGATTTTTAACGTCTTTTTTAATTCTGTAATAATCGATACATAAATAACATCAACCATATCTTTTGTATAAGTGGGTAATAAATCAAAGATATTGTCTATAGAATCAAATTGTTTTTTTGAAGACGAAAGTACAACCGCAGTCTTTAAATCTACAATTGTAGAAGAAAGATACATTTTGCTTCCTAGTTTAATTATTTGTCCCCGTACTACCAAATTAGCATTTATGGCAGTTCCCAATGCTACAGTTTTTTCTTTATTAGACCAGTCAGACGCTTGAAATTTCATTTCTTTGATTGTCTTATCAAAGTTCGCTCTGTCTACTACATTTACTTTGCCGGTAGAAACAAGTTCTGCAATAAACAGTTCTGTTATCGCTTCTGCTTCTTCACTGTTTACTGCCCCTGCTGTTATATCAAACGTCGAAACTGCGACATAGGGAAGTTGCATTTCTTGAGTTCCTTTAACTTGCGTAATACTTGTACTGACTGTTTTAGGACGTCTTAATACTCCGTCTTTAGTTCCGAATGGATTAAATACAAATTCCGGCATTTCCGGATCTTCAAAATATGCACTGTCATCGTATATAGCAGGATTATAGAATTTATAATATTCTATTGGTTTTTCCATTATAAAGCGATATTCCCATTCGCCTTGTGCATTTTTTACCATCGGTTTGCCCGGCTTTTTCCAGTCATCTGTCATTGTTCCGATACAGTTCACGGCTGACATTTTGTCATTTTTATAAGTAATGATACATGTCCATTTTCCGTCTTTTTCCTCATATCTGACTTTTGCATTTACAGCCATTACAATAAATAACAGCATTGTAGTTATCAATAATTTGATAAGCTTTTTCATTTTTTGTCTCCTTATATTTTAGGGTAAATTATTTAATCCGATTTGAATCTCAAGAAAAAATCTACGAATAAAAGATTTGCCTATAGCTTTACACATCATATGAAATACTAATAGTATTAGAAAAAATGCAGTTAGATAAAATTGTTTTACAAGACAAAAATCATTAAAGAATCCATAGATTAATACTCCGGGAAAAAGAGTTGCCGAAAACAAGAATAAAGTATCTAAACATTGAAAAATTTCACTATGAAAATAAAATAGGTATATGTTAGAAGATGTATTATTTTGATGTATTGCCAAAGAATGATTCCAAATATCTCGAGTCGGAGCTTCAGATTTTTTTATCCAATCAAAAACATCAGAACTTTTTTCATTACGTTTTTCGTTCAAACATTCTTCAATAGTTGTTCCATTTCTAAAAACATAAAAGAAAATTTTTTTAATAAATTTGTATTTTTTAGTTTCTTTATGTTTTGAATAAATTTTTCTATAGAAATCAAAACCTAAGTATCGAATTCCATGAACAAAAAATCCAAATGAAACCATAAATAGAGAAAGTATTAATTGATGAGGTGTTAAACTAAAAAGAACTTTAAGGTTAATTTCGTTTGAATCAAAATTATTATTCAAGATAAATAGTAAAATCAAAGTAACTACTAAAGAAACAAAGCCTATAATAAAAGCAACAAATATAAAATTACTTTCCTTATTATTAGACATAATTAATATAATCTCCTTATTTTTAATTTTGTATAAGAATTAATCCGCTTCTCTCTCGCCTTATGAGAAATGCTCTCATAGCATTATGAGATTCTCTCTCATGCCGTTATGAGAACGTCTTCACTCGTACTATGAGGGACTCTCTCATCGCTCGATGAGAAATACTCTCATGCTTAATCCTCGATTGCGTTACAAGCATAGTTGTAAGTAATCTCACGTATCTAAGCGAGATTTGCTCCGCCGCTGTAGTTCGTTTTGATTTTCACTGTCACGGCTCCGGCTGGTACAGTCGACGGCACACGAGCGATTATTTGGCTCGGTTTGTTTACTGTCAGTCGGCGTGTTACACGGTGTTCAGCTCCTGTAGAGTCCACAATAAATACACCTTGATTTTGGTCTGTTTCATCGGTGATTTTGATTTTTTCGCCGTCGATGATAATGTCATCTCCGATTGTAATTGTGCCGTCTTTGAGTCCCGTTGCACTGTCTGTGATTGCAGTGATTCGGGCTGCGGCGGATGTCGTTCCCATGACTTTTACGCCGATTCCGTCAAGTATACTGCGGAGGTCTGCCGTCGGTACAAGGTCTACAGTGCGTTTGTGTACAGCCGGGTCGAATGCAGCGGCTTCGTTTTCCCATACTCCGCTGACACGTGGTGTGATTTGCACTACGCCGTCACGGAAGCTTGAGCATTCTTGGATGAATGCTTTTACTGCATTGTCACGTAGGTTTAGGATGTTGATGATTGTGTCTTTGCGGTATTCGCTTCGTTCGCTTACGATTCTTTGTGCAACATCTTCATTTGTAAGTGTAGCACCGTTTAGGTGAACATCGGCGATACAGTCTTTGTCGTTGTCTTTTGTAAGTGCATTCGGTCGCAGGTAGACCTGCCATTGATGATTTGCCATAATAAAAACTCCTTTGCTTCCTTTATCTTTATTTGGGGTAAAGACCGGAAGAAAGCAAAGAGAATGTAAAAAAAAAAAAAAAACTGTCAACTTTATTGATAATATATAGGAGCGAAAACATTTTTTAGGGCGTGCTGTCGGCTTCTTTTCT
>JAXJQT010000593.1:0-5216 GCA_036311025.1 Spirochaetota bacterium | reverse complement strand
TCGAAAATCTTGAATCATTAAGTAAAAATCGCTTTATAACAGATTATTTTCGTTTTGAACTGGATTTAAGAAATACGTTAACTTTTTTGAATATGAAAAAAAGTAATATGGATTTTAAAGATTTTCTGGTTCCTTTCGGAGATTCTTATGAACGATTGTCTAAGACAATGAATGTAGAAAATTCATTGCCGGATATAGAAGTACTTGTAGAATCGGTAAATGAAGGTGATATAATTGCAACAGAATTGACAGTGGATAATGTTCGCTGGAAATGGTTGGATAATGAAGTAGGAAATGATTATTTCTCATTAAAATTTATTATTGCATACGCAATAAAGCTGACATCAGTAGAAAGATGGCACAAATTAACAGATATTTCCGGAAAAAATATGCTTGATAAATTAATTGATAAAATTAAATCAGGAATTGTTTTTTCGGATGAATTCTTAAAATCTGGAGGTAAAAAATAATGACTAAAGGTAAAGTAACGGGAGTTGTTGGTAACTTGGTTACTGTAGAAGTAAACGGACCGGTAGGACAAAATGAGATTTGTTATATCTTACTGGGTACGACAAAGTTAATGGCTGAAGTTATTAAAATTATTGGAAATATAGCTTACGCTCAGGTATATGAAAGTACTCGAGGATTAAAAGTTGGTACAGAGGTAGAATTTACCGGACATATGCTTGAAGTAGAGTTAGGACCGGGATTGCTTTCTAAAAACTTTGACGGTCTTGAAAGTGATTTGGATAAAAAAGAAGGTGTATTCTTAAAAAGAGGAGAGTATACCGATCCTTTAGATAAGGATAAAAAATTTACGTTTACACCGATTGCAAAAGTTGGTGATACAGTAAAAGCTTCAGATTGGCTTGGTAGTGTAAAAGAAGGTTGGGTAGACCATAAAATTATGGTTCCGTTCAAGTTAGAAGGAAAATACACAGTAAAATCTTTGGTTGCAGCCGGAGATTACGGTATTTATGATACAATTGCCGTACTTACAGACGAAAAAGGTAACGAAGAAAAAGTTACTATGACTCAAAAGTGGCCTGTAAAAAAAGCAATCAGAAATTATAAAGAAAAACCACGTCCGTCAAAAATAATGGAAACCGGAGTTCGTGTAATCGATATATTCAACCCTATGGCTGAAGGTGGTACAGGTTTTATTCCGGGACCGTTCGGTTGTGGAAAAACAGTTTTGCAGCATGCAATTTCTAAAAATGCCGAAGCTGATATCATTATTTTCGCAGCTTGTGGAGAGCGTGCGAATGAGGTTGTAGAAATCTTTACAGAGTTCCCAGAGTTGGTTGACCCTAGAACTGGCAGAAAATTGATGGAAAGAACATTGATTATTTGTAATACATCAAACATGCCGGTTGCAGCTCGTGAAGCATCTGTTTATACAGCAATGACAATAGGTGAATATTACCGCCAGATGGGATTAAAAGTATTGTTGCTTGCCGATTCTACATCACGTTGGGCACAGGCGTTGCGTGAAATGTCAAACCGTTTGGAAGAGCTTCCTGGTCAGGATGCGTTCCCTATGGATTTAACAGCGATTATTTCGTCTTTCTATTCTCGTGCCGGAATGGTTTACTTAAACAATGGTAATACAGGTTCCGTAACTTTTATCGGTACCGTATCTCCTGCCGGTGGTAACTTAAAAGAACCGGTAACTGAATCTACAAAAAAAGCAGCACGTTGTTTCTATGCGTTACAACAGGCTCGTGCCGATTCAAAACGTTATCCGGCTGTAGACCCTATTGATTCATATTCAAAATATTTGGAATATCCAGAAATGCAGGAATATTTCAAAGCAAATGTTTCTGAAAAATGGGTAGATTTAGTATTGGATGCTAAAAACTGGGTATTAAGAGGAAAAGAAACAAAAGACCAGATTGATATTTTAGGTGATGACGGTGTTCCTGTAGATTACCATATCATATTCTGGAAAGCTGAATTAATAGACTTTATTTTGATGCAACAAGATGCGTTTGATTCTATTGATTCTATTACTCCGTTAAAACGTCAAAAGTATATGCTTGAATTGGTAATGGAAGTATGTGGAACAAACTTTAAGTTTGAAGCATTCGAAGAAGTTGCACCTTATTTTAAAGAGTTGATAAATACTTTCAAACAGATGAATTATTCTGAATTCCCTTCTGAAAACTTTGATAAGTATGAAAAACAGATTAGAGAATTTGTAGACAGTAGGAGGGCTAAATAATGCAAGGAAAAGCATTTCAAAAAATTTATACAAAAATTAATAAGATAACTAAAGCGACTTGTACATTAACAGCTGAAGGTATCGGAAATGATGAATTGGCTTTTGTTGATGGCAAACCGGCTCAGGTTGTAAAACTAGAAGGAAATGAAGTTACTTTGCAGGTTTTCCAAGGAACAGAAGGTATTGCAACAAATGCGGAAGTTGTTTTTACAGGAAAACCGCCGGTATTAAAAGTATCAGAAGAATTAGCAGGAAGATTTTTTAATGCGTACGGAGATCCTATCGACGGTGGTCCGGCAATAGAAGGTGAAGAAAGAGAAATCGGTGGTCCGTCTGTAAATCCGGTAAGAAGAAAGCAACCGTCAGAGTTGATTAAAACAGGTATTGCCGGTATCGATATGAACAATACTCTTGTAACAGGTCAAAAGATTCCGTTCTTTGCCGATCCGGATCAGCCTTACAACCAAGTAATGGCAAATGTAGCATTACGTGCAGAAGCAGATAAGATTATTCTTGGAGGTATGGGACTTTCAAACGATGACTATTTGTACTTTAAACAATTGTTTGATAATGCCGGAGCTTTGGATAAAATTATTTCATTTATTAATACAACAGATGACCCTTCAGTAGAACGTTTGCTTGTTCCAGATATGGCTTTGACAGCAGCAGAATATTTTGCGGTAGATAAGAATGAAAAAGTTCTTGTATTACTTACAGATATGACATTGTATGCGGATGCATTGGCTATTGTATCAAACAAGATGGATCAGATTCCGTCTAAAGACTCAATGCCGGGTTCTTTGTATTCTGATTTGGCAAAAATCTATGAAAAAGCAGTACAGTTCCCTGCCGGTGGTTCTATTACAATTATTGCCGTAACTACACTTAACGGTGGAGATATTACTCACGCTATTCCGGATAATACAGGTTATATCACCGAAGGTCAGTTGTTCTTGAGAAAAGATACAGATGTAAACAAAGTAATTGTCGATCCTTTCAGATCATTGTCACGATTGAAACAGCTTGTAATCGGTAAAAAAACTCGTGAAGATCATCCTCAAGTAATGAATACAGCTGTACGTTTGTATAACGATGCGTCTAATGCGAAAACAAAACGTGATAATGGATTTGACTTGAGTGACTATGACGAACGTTGTATAGAGTTTGCTTCGGAATATTCGGTTAAATTACTTGCAATTGACGTTAATATCGATGTTGATGAAATGCTTGATACTACATGGGGATTATTTGGTAAATACTTTAAACCTACAGAAGTTAGTATCAAACAGAATTTGATGGATAAATATTGGAAAGGCAATTAAAAAATATGTTGGATGTATTTCAACATAAGGAGATCTTTTAATGGCAATAAAATACCAATTTAATAAGATTTCAATGCAAAGCTTGAATAAGCAATTGAAGATAAGACAAAATGCCTTACCGACGATTAAAAGTAAAGAGTCAGCATTGAGACTTACAGTAAAAAGACAGAAAGAAACACTTCGAGATTTGAGTGAATCGTATCAAGAAAAAATGGATAGCTTGATGGGATTGATGAGACTTTGGGGAGAGTTTCCGGAAGAGATTTTCAGCCTAAAAGAAGTAATTCTTAATATAGTAAAAATTGCGGGGGTAAAAACTCCGGAATTAAAACAAATAGATTATGAAGTTGCTAATTTTTCTCGTTTTTCCAATCCGGTATGGTTGAATGGCGGAATTGTTATATTAAAACAAATAACAGAGATTATTTGCCAAATGGAAATTGCAGAGAAAAAACTTGCTATTTTGGAATATGCAAGAAAGAAAACTACTCAGAAAGTAAATCTTTATGAAAAAGTTCAGATTCCTGAGTTTTCGGAAGCAATTCGTAAGATTAAGAGATACTTGGAAGATGTTGATAATCTTGAAAAAGCCAGCCAGAAAATTACAAAACAACGGCAGGCTACTATGGTAAAGGAGGGATAAAAGCATGATCGAAAAAATGAAAAAAACAACATTGCTTATTTATCATTCCTCTAAAGATAAGTTTTTGAGTGAACTTCAAGCTCTTGGTATGATGCACCTTGAAACAAATAACAGTGTGCAATCAGAAGAATTATCTGTTACAAGAGAGATGATTATAAGATTATCTAAGGCAAAGAAAGTTCTTGGTTCTTATAAGAAAGAAGGGATTGTAGCTGCAAAGGAATTTAACGGAAATATTTCAGAGTTATTATGTGAGTTTGAAAGCAAGAAGAGCGAATTAGATGCACTTCTTACAGAACGTGAAAATCTGAAAAAAGAAAAAGTTGCAGTTACTCCGTTTGGAAACTTTGATAAGGAAATTCTGAAAGAACTTGAAGAAAACAGAATAAAAATAAAAATTTATTCTGCATCAAAAAAGAATTTTGCGAAGATTTCAAATGATAACATTGTTTGCAGTCAGATATATGCAGAAGGTTCTGAAGTTTATTTTGTAGTTTTTTATAAAAACGATGATGAATTGCAAAATATTCAAGGAACAGAATGTAAGATTCCTGATAGAAATTTATCAGAAATAGAGCAACGTGCAAATGAAGTAGAAAATTTGATAAAAAAAGCAGAAGAAACATTGAAGAATATGGTAGGTATACTGCCATATATTGAAACTGAAATCTTAAAACAAGAAGATTTGCTTCATTATCAAGTTGCCTCAGAAAGTTTATCAACAGAAGTCGATGGAAAAATTCTTGTAATAACAGGTTTTTTTCAGGCTAAACAAGAGGAAAAAATAAAGGCTTTTCTTGAAAAAGAAGATGTAGCTTATTTTATCGAAGAACCTAAAGATGAAGATGAAACTCCAATAAAGTTGAAAAACGGAAAGCTTGCAAGTTTGTTTGAACCGGTGGGAAATTTATTTAGTTTGCCGGGATATACAGAAATTGATGTTGTTCCGTTTTTTGCACCGTTTTTCGCATTTTTCTTTGGAATCTGTTTGGGAGACTTAGGATACGGTTTGATAATTGTACTGCTT
>JAXJQT010000592.1:0-4977 GCA_036311025.1 Spirochaetota bacterium | reverse complement strand
ACATAGAAAACATCATCCGGAAAAACTTTTACGATAGGACCTTTTGCACAGAAACCGAAACAACCGGTTTGAGCAACTGTTACTTTATCTTCTAATCCTTTTTCTTTTACTAACTGTTGTAATCTTTCCAACAGAACTTTACTTTCAGAAGCGTGACATCCTGTACCGCCGCAAACCATTACTTGACGTTTTTGGTCTTTGTTTTCAGTGTTTAGACGATTATCTAAAAGATGTTCATTCTCTTTGTATAATGATAATAATTCATCAAATGAAGCTATTTTTTTTGCCATAAAACTTATTCCCCCTTAGCGTATTCATCTACAATGCCTTGAACTTGCTGTGGAGTAACACGTCCGTAAACTTTTCCGTTTACTTGAACAACAGGAGCCAATCCACATGCACCTACACAACGCAAAGCATCGATTGAAAATTTCATATCAGGTGTAACTTCACCCGGTTTGATTTTCAAGATACGCTCAAATTCATCGAGAACTTTTTGAGCACCTTTTACATAACATGCAGTACCCATACATACACTGATTTGATATTTTCCCTTAGGAAGTGTAGTAAAGTAATTGTAGAAACTGATTACACCGGATACTTCTGAATGGTGAATATAAAGTTTCTCTGCAATATATACCTGCAATTCTTCAGGAAGATAACCAAAAATATGTTGTGCTCTGTGAAGCACTTGGATTAAAAAACCTTTTCTTCTTGGGTCGTCCTTTTTGATAGAAAGACTGTCAATAAAGTTGTCCAGTTCTTGATATAAGTTAGCCGGCAACGTTCCTTTTTTACAACATTGATCCAAAACAAACCTCCTTTTCTTTCTTTTTTTTTGGAATCGACCACCATATTAACACTAATTTTGCTTTTATTTCAATGTGAAAGTTTTTTTTGTGAGTAAATTCATTTTTTTTTAGAAAAAAAATGCAAATCTATTATTTTTTTGAACAATATTTTTAGTGATTTAAGTCTGTTAAACATTAAAAGCTTGCATTTTATTCTAAAAAAGTTTATTTGCGAGAAAACCTTTTAAGACTGAATGTGAGGATTTTGCATGGGCAGAATTTTATGTATTGATTACGGAGATGCAAGAATCGGAATTGCTGCTACCGATGAATTGCAAATTGCAGTTTCGCCGCTTACGACGGTTATGAATAATGCAAATTATCTGGAAGAAATCGTAGCTATTTGCAAAGATAAAGAGCCGGAAATTCTTGTCATCGGTATGCCGTACGGACAAAACGGGGAGATTGGTTCGGCTGCAAAAAAGATTGTTGCATTCTCAAAAAAATTAATTTCTATATTGAAAAAAAATCAAATTACCATACCATGTTACTTTCACGATGAGAGATATACTACAAGAGAAGCTCATGAAACAATGCGAAATATCGGAGTAAAGAAAAAACGCAAAATGGCTGTTGTTGATCAAATCGCGGCATGTAATATTTTGAGAGCTTTTATGGAAACAAGTGTTCGTTATCGTGAAGAAATTACTCAAGAAAGGTTAGCAGAATATGATAAAGATTGAATTTATTGAAGCACAACAATTATTACTGGATTCTTTTAAACTCGGAAAAAAACTTTATGACGCCGGTTTTATTCCTACTCATGCCATAAGTCTTTGGCGTGGCGGTACCCCCGTAGGGCTGGGAGTAGACAATTTTTTTAGATTGAAAGGGCATTTTATTACGCATACTACTGTTGCAACAGCCAGCTACAGCGGGATAAATTCGCAGGATGAAATAATTATAAAAGGGTTGGAACATCTCATTGAGCGAATATCACGAGAAGATAAATTACTGATTATTGATGATATTTATGATTCCGGTGAAACAATCGATGCATTGATTAACACCATAAAGAAAATGGCACGTGCAAATACTCCGGAAACTATAGTCGTTGCGTGTGTTTACAATAAGATTCGCTCTCGTCGTGTAAGTTTACCGATAACAGCTGTTACCGATAAGGAAAATCATTGGATTAGCTTTCCGCATGAGATTTCAGATTTGCACTTTCCGGATGATCCGCAGGAGAATAAATTAAAAGAAAAATCGCAAAAGTTGTTTGATATTCTTCACGAAACAGACAAGTTTCCTTGTACCGAAAAAACACAATCAAATGATGTACCTTTTATAACTCCGAGTAATTTGCTTGAGGATGCTTTAAAGCTGGGGGCAAATATTTATCATGACGGTTTTATTCCGGATTTTATCATTGCAATTTGGAAAAATGGGATTTGTACTGCAATTCCGGTTCATGAATATTATAAATACCAACTTAAAATTTCGGGAAATAAACATAAAGTTCCTGACCACATTGCCATAAACACCGACATTTCTCCGGCTTCGTTTAAGTCTAATGTTATCGGTATTTCATATCTGGAAGAGAACATTAACGCAGATGATAAGATTTTGTTGATTGATACAGTGTTTCATACGGGAAGATTGGTAAATCAGACTATCGAAAAACTAAAGCAAACATTAAGACGCAATCTGACTATTGAAAATATACGTGTTGCGGCGTTGTATTATAATCCGAAATCTGACATCACACAGACTGAGCAACCTTATTATAATAAACCGCATTATTATTTGCATAAGATAAATCAAAGTATAATATTGCCTCATGAGATTCATAAATTGCCTCATCCTAAAAAATGGCTGGATGAGAATTGGAAAGAGCTTTCCGATGTGATTTTTGCAGAATAATAAAATAGGGCTGTACAATTTGTGACAGCCCTATATTTTTTTAGCTATTGTAATATCCTGAGAGTTGTTTAAATAATGTTTCGCTGATTTTTGAATTGGAGTTTTTTGCCATATTTGTAGCGTATTCATCATAAAGAAAATCCGTAAAGATTTCTTCTGTCTGTCCGCCGTCAATCAATTTTGTTTTATTGATAGTTTTTTTCATTGCATTAAGCATTTGTTTCCACAGTAAACTTTCCATTTCTACGCAGCTGTTATAAAGTTTGGTTTCTTCTTTCGTAAGTTTGTTTTTATCTACTTTTCCTGTAGATTCACCGGCTTTTATTAAAAGGTCTTCAAACTTTCTTTTACCGTTTCGAGCAGCTTCGGCTTTTGCTTCAAGCTCTTTTGATTTCATTCCGATTTCTCTGGAACGAAAGTCATTGTTGTAAATAGATGTAAGTCCGAGTGATGTTAATTGATTTGCCATGTTTTTTACCCCATCCCTTTATTATTGAACAATCAATTTTGCATTTAATGCACCTATTTGGTGAATAGCTTCAAGTAATGCAACAATCTCATCGATTGAAATCTTTGTTTGATTTAACATTGTGACAAGCTCGTCAACAGTTGTAGCTCTTATTTTAAAATTAGAATCGCTGTTTTTTCCTTTCTTACCTATATTTACCGATATGCCTGATGTAGAAACGGAACATTCTTGAATTACGACATTACCGCCGGAAACTATCATGCCGCTTTTTTTATCAATCACAACTGCAGCCGAGAAATCCGGAGTAATTGTCAGTAGTTCAAGTTGTGATAAGAATGAAATCGGATTTTTTTGACTTTCTTCGTCAAGTGTGATTTCAATCAAACCGGCATCTACAGCTTTTGCCTGTAAAGCACTGTTCATGTCTGTGATTGCTGTTTGTATTGCATTTGCAGTTGTGAAATCCGGTTGTTTCAGGCTCAGACTGAGTTTTCCGTCATTTATAAAATCGCTTACAATGTCTTGTTCGATTAATGCACCGCCGGGAATTGCTGCTGTCGACTGTGCGGCACTACCTTTTTTTCCCGTAATCAAACGTCCGCTTGCCGCAGCGTAGATTTTACCGTCGGCAGCTTTTAATGCTGTTTGCAATAATACTCCGCCGTCAAGAGATTTTGCATCGCCTATAGAACTCAGCGATACATTTACACTGTCACCCACGCGTAAAAAACCGTTTACTTTTGCTGTTACCATAACGGCTGCCACATTTTTACTTTTCAAGTCTTCTTCTGATAAAGAGAATCCGTAATTTTCGGTAAGATTGTGAAGCATTTTTCTTGTTAAACCGAACTTATCAGAATCTCCGTTGCCGGAAAGTCCTACAACAAGACCTATTCCCGTAAGCTGATTTTCACGTACACCGCAGATTGTCGTAATATCTTTTATTCTGACTGTATCTGCTGCAAAAATTGAAATAACTAAACAAAACAACATTGCAAAAATCATGCAGCTCTTTTTATTAATGTATTTCAACATATAATTCTCCTTTAGGCTCTAAGCGTCTTAAATAGCCGTTAATTTTCTTTTTATCTTCAGTCAATACCGAAATCTGTTTATCAATAAAACCGTCATTTTCTGCGGTCACTCTTATTCGCAGTTCAATTCCGGCACTGTTTGTCACAGCTGTAAGTTTTTCACCCGTACAAATATCCGGAAGTCTGTGGATGTGTTCCATGCTAAGAATAGAACCTGTACCGATGTCTTGTTTCAAAACATAAGCATAATTACCTAGTAAATTAAAATCCGTAATAATGCCGTCAATGTCATCTATCAACGTGATGTCACTGTATTTTTTTATAAAATTATTTTCTTTTAACAAATAGTCTTTTTTCAGTTTTACTTTAGACAGATAAATCCATGAATGCAGTTTTATGTCCAACTGGGTTTTTATTTTTTTCCCGTCGAGGACCACGATGAGATTGCGAAACTTATCTATATCTCGCAGTCCGTGCTTTATTTTTGGTAATTGCCAAACAATTTTGTCGTATTCAAGATTGAGATTACACTTTGGTTGTGTGCTTTGTACCGTAATTTCCAATTTAAATTGTTGACGGTCTATAAATGATTCAAGATGTTCTTTTAAACATTCTAAAGGAAGACGATTGTTTGACTTTTTGGGTTGTTCTTCCTCGTCGTTTTCCGCCAATTTGGAAACCAAAACATAATTACCCGAAATTATAATGTTGTAACCTTTGATTGAAGACAGTTTATCCAGTAATTCTTCTGATGTAATTT
>JAXJQT010000591.1:0-6752 GCA_036311025.1 Spirochaetota bacterium | reverse complement strand
TGATTATAGAAGTTAAAAGGAAAAATTTTTAAAATGAAGACAACAAAATGTTACTAATTTATTGATTGAAAATTTATGATTGTAAAGATAAATAATTAGAAAATCGTATGATAAAATACAAAGATACATAGGAGAGTGGTATTTCCCACGTCATGCAACATATCACCTTAACAGACAATAAAATATCTTCTTTCTCGGATGACGAACTGCACAATAAAATCCACGTATATTACGATATACAATCCGTTGCAGGAAAAACACTTTCTGAATTGTGCAATGAAAACTCGAGTCTTCTTGTTTTTCCTCATAGCTTAGATGAACACAGAAACGGAATTGAAGAACTTTCTATTTGTGAGCTTTCGGGGAGACCGATTTATAATGATGAAAATCAAATTATAAATGTGGATGATGTAAAAATAAAAACCGGCAATCTTATGGGATTTATCGGTTTTTCGGGGAAGCAAAATCACGGCACAAAGCTCGAAATCCGTTCTAGATTTACAAATAACGACAAACAGGATTATTTCTTTCACTATATGCTTGAAAAGGTTTTTAAAATTAATCTTTTTGATATGAATTATTCTCACAGCAAAAACAATGGGTTTGATTTACTTTATTTGATTTTTCCGGCTCTTTTGAAAAGGGCTTTTAGACAGGGGATTTTCAGAACTTACAGAACTTTTCACAAAAATGACGCAGCGGTAAAAGGTGTTATCGAAATCAGTCGGCATATCAAATACAATGAGCCTTTTAACGGAAAAATTGCTTATCGTTCACGAGAATATTCAGCAGATAATGATATGACACAATTGATTCGCCATACAATCGAGTTTATTAAGCAGAAATCCATAGGGAAGAATGTTTTAAATGCAGACGCTGCTACAAAAGAGGCTGTAAATCAAATTATTGCAGCGACAGATTCCTCTTATTGTTTTCAAAATCGAAGCAAGATTATTCACAGAAACATAAAGCCCGTTATACATCCGTATTTTTCGGAATACAAATATTTGCAGAAGCTTTGTCTTTTGATTTTGAGCCATCAGTCAATGCAATATGCTAAAAGTGACTCTCCGGTTTATGGAATTCTCTTTGACGGTGCATGGCTTTGGGAAGAATATCTTAATACAATTTTGCAAGATTTAAACTTTGAACATCCTACAAATAAAGACCGAAAAGGCGGAATTAGACTTTTTGATAATACGGCAGGTTCTGGTGAAGAAACTTTTAACAAATGTTATCGCCGGATTTATCCGGATTTTTACCGTGAGAATACAAAACCAGGAAACGATGATTTCCTTAAAAATGACGGTGTGATTTTAGACGCGAAGTACAAACAGCTAGAAAAGGGATTAGTTCAGGACGATTTGTATCAAATTATTTCATACATGCACACAATGAAAATCCCAACCGGCGGATTTATTTATCCGTTACCGTTCAGTTCGACTGTGCTCACTGACCGCAGTTCGGCTACGCTCACTGACCGGTCGGACGAAGACGAAACACTGTTACCGAGCGAAGTAAAGACACGGTTACTGAGCGATGTCGAAGTAAAAAAATATCATCTTGCAGGACTCGGCGGAACAGTTTCCGCAATTGGGTTTCCTATTTTGCAAAATGTAGAAAGTTACTCTGATTTTTCCGAAACGATGAAAAAGAGCGAGAGTAATCTTCTGGAAAAAATGAGACAAAATAAGTTATAATTGGTCTATGAAAGTTTTTATTGTTTATTGTCATCCTTCAGAGGATTCTTTTACTCGTCATGTGCGAGACGCTTTTATCAAAGGTATTACTGATTCCGGGAATGAATATGTTTTGTCGGATTTATACAAAATGAATTTTCAAACTGATATGACAGAAGCCGAGTATCTTAGGGATGCCTATTACAACGAAGAACCCGCTTTAGTTCCTGATGTTTTAGCTGAACAGGCAAAAATCAATTCTTGTGACGCCATAGCTTTTATTTATCCGGTTTTTTGGACAGAGGCACCTGCAAAACTTGTAGGCTGGTTTGACCGAGTTTGGACTTTCGGTTTTGCTTACGGCACAAAACGCATGAAACTTTTAGAGAAAGCGTTGATTCTTGCCACCACAGGCAACACAAAAGAACGTTTGGAAAAATCCGGGCTTTTGTACAGCATGAAAAAAGTGATGTTGGGAGACAGACTTTTTGAAAGAGTGAAACAAAGTGATTTTGTAGTTTTCGATGCAATGAGCCGGGAATTGGAATCAAGAACAACCAACTGGGAAAAATACATTACGCAAGCCTACAATCATGGTAAAAAGTTCTTTTGTGATATGAAGTAGCTTTATCTAGTGAAAAATAATATGAACATTTAAAAGTTTTATTATGGCGAGAACAAATTGCTGTTATAGGTATTGTGAAGTTATAAATTAGTTAATAGCCTTTGTTTTTTTGTATGGTATAATATCGCTTATGAGCGAAAAACATAATTTATCAGAAAGAGATATTATTACAAAGTTTATTATTCCCGCAATTGAAAAATCAAAATGGAATAAACAAACTCAAATCAGAGAAGAATTTTCTTTTACAAATGGACGAATTTTTGTAAAAGGCAAGAAAACAAAACGTGGTGAACGAAAAAGAGCAGACATCATTCTATATTACAAACCAAATATTCCTGTAGCAGTTTTAGAAGCAAAAGATAATAATCATTCTGTTGGTGATGGAATGCAACAAGCGTTGGAATATGCAGAAACATTGGATATTCCAGTTGCAATTAGTTCGAATGGAGATGGATTTGTAATTCAATATCGCAAAAATTGTGGGCCTGTTGATAAAAATGGGAAAATAATTATTTCAGAGCAAAGAAGTTTAGAAGAATTTCCAACTCTTGCTGAACTTTGGGAAAGTTATAAAAAATACAATAATATTGAAACTGAAAGTGCAGAAAAAACAGCATTAGCCAATTATCATTTTGATTCAGAAAGTAGAACTCCACGATATTATCAGCGAATAGCAATTAATAGAACTGTAGAAGCTGTTGCACGTGGGCAAAATAGAATTCTTCTTGTAATGGCAACAGGAACAGGAAAAACATATACTGCTTTTCAGATTATTTATCGTCTTTGGAAAAGTGGTGCAAAAAAACGAATTTTGTATCTTGCGGATAGAAACAATCTAATTATTCAAACTAAAAAAGGTGATTTTAAGCATTTTAAGGACAAAATCACAATTATCAAAAATAAAGTAATTGATAAATCTTATGAAATTTATCTTGCTTTGTATCAAGGTTTAACAAATTACGATGAAGAAACAGATGCTTACCGAGAATTTAGTCCAGATTTTTTTGATTTGATAATTGTAGATGAATGTCATCGCGGTTCAGTTGATGAAGACAAAGCTTGGCACAAAATCTTGAATTATTTTTCAAGTGCCACACAAATTGGTATGACAGCAACTCCAAAAGAAACAAAGAATCTTTCTAACATTGAATATTTTGGAGAGCCAATTTACACATATTCATTAAAACAAGGAATTGATGATGGATTTTTGGCTCCTTACAAAGTTTTACGAGTTGGTTTAAATATTGACTTAGAAGGATATCGTCCTGACAGTTTTACAAAAGATAAAACAGGCCAAGAAGTTGAAGATAGACTTTATAATATAAAAGATTATGACAGAACTCTTGTAATTGATGAAAGAACTGACCTTGTTGCAAAAAAAGTAATGGAGTTTTTGAAGAATTCTGATATTTATGCAAAAACAATTGTTTTCTGTGTTGATATTGAACATGCCGAACGAATGAGACAGGCTCTTTTGCAATATGCTCCTCCAGAAATTACAGCAAAAACTGATAAATACATTGTTAGAATTACAGGTGATGACCCTATAGCAAAAGGATATTTGGAAGATTTTATAAATCCGGAAGAAACTTATCCTGTTATTGCAACAACATCAAAATTGATGACAACTGGAACAGATGCTCAAACTTGTAAAGTGATTGTTTTGGATTCTAATATTGGTTCAATGACAGAATTTAAACAGATAATTGGACGAGGAACACGAATAAACGAAGAATACGGAAAACAATATTTTACAATTATTGATTTTAGAAATGTAACAGATAAATTTGCGGATAAAGATTTTGACGGAAGCCCAGTAAAGATAAAAGAAGCAAAAGACTATGATGAACTTTCAGAAGGAATTCTTGATGATGGAGCTGGAGAAAACCAAATAGATCCAGTATCAGGGAAACCAATCTCTTTTGAAGAAACAGTTTACCCAACTCAAGATGAAGGCTTTGGAACTTTGGGACTTGGGGAATCTGGTGTTGAATACGGGGCAAAAAAAGAAAAACGGGAAAAAGTTTATGTAGCAGGTGTTGATGTTCATGTTTTAAGTGAAAGAAAACAATTCCTTGATGAAAACGGAAAACTTATTACAACAAGTGTAAAAGAATATACAAAGCAAGGAATTATAAAATCCTACAGAACTTTGGATAGCTTTTTGCAAACTTGGAATGAAGCAGAGAAAAAGAAAATCATCATAGAAGAGCTTGAAAATCAAGGTGTAATTTTTGAAGAACTTCAAGAAGAAATAAAATCAGATTTAGATATTTTTGATTTGATTTGTCATATTGCCTGGGATGCACCGGCTTTGACAAGAAAAGAACGAGCTGAAAATGTGCGTAAACGAAATTATTGGACAAAATACGGCGAACAAGCCAGAAGCGTTTTAAAAGCACTGTTAGACAAATATTCAGAAATCGGAATTGAAAATATTGAAGACATGAAGATTCTTACAGTTGAACCTCTAAAAAATATGGGTACACCAACAGAAATTGTGAAAATTTTTGGTGGAAAACCTCAATATCTTGCAGCGTTGCGTGAATTGGAAGCAGAAATTTATCGTGTAGCATAAGGGGAATCTATATTGCCATAGGTTATCGATTTTACAGCAAGAAGCTTCGTTGCAAATACGAAAAATCTAGTAAAAAGAAAAGATAAGTGTGTTTAAAAAAAGAAGTCCGCAGTCCGTAACACTGATAAACAGGAGAACGAAATCTGCGGCTCACATATTTAATATAGTGCAGTTTAGATTTTATTGCAAGTAAATTATAATAGTTAGTATGGAGAAATAATGGATACAATTTTTTATCAAAGCATAGAAGATATTTTTACTCAAAGTCGTTTAAGTGTGTACAAAAAAGATGGCGTTGATGATATTACCTGTCTTGCTAGATATTTATTCAATATTGAAATCTGTAAATCTTTATATCCTGCCTTGCATATATTTGAAATTGCATTAAGAAATTCTATCGACAAAACTCTTTCTGGTTATGCAAAAACTCAGAATTGGTACGATGTCTTAACAATAGATAACGAATCAAAAAATAAAATTGAAGAAGCAAAGCGAAAAATTAAAAAACATGGAAAAGAAATTACTCATGATAGAATAATTTCTGAATTGACACTGGGATTTTGGACAAGTTTTTTGACAACACGTTATAGTCAATATTCTTTTCAGTCTGTAATTATCAAAAAATGCTTTAAAAATGTCCCAAAGCAAAATCGAAATATCAAATCTTTGCAAAAGATATTTGAAAAAATGAGATTACTTAGAAATCGTGTAAGTCATTATGAAAGATTGATTCATTGGAAGGATTTAAAAGAGCAACACACTCAATTGCTGGAATGTATAAAATGGTTGAATGTAGAATCTTATGAAATTGTAAAGGAAATTGATTGTTTTGATGCTGTATATTCAGCTGGAATCCAGCCTTTTAAAGCTTTAGTACAAAGTAATTGGAATATAACAAAGGTCAAATAAATGAACGAATGGAAAAAAGTGAAGATTGGGGAAGCTTTTGAAGAATGTTGCCACAGGTCATCGATTTTACTACGTAAAATCTAGGGAGGAAAATAAATGAAAAATGAAATAATAAGTCAAAAAGAATACAAAGATTGGATTGTTCAATTAAAAAAAGACATTCGTCTTACTCAATTAAAAGCTTCAATCGCTGTTAATGAAGAAATGTTGATTTTGTATTGGAATATTGGAAAAGATATTTCTCAAAAACAACTTGATTCAAAATATGGAAGTCATTTCTTTGAAATCCTAAGCAAAGACTTACGAGCTGATTTCCCGGAAGCCCAAGGTTTTTCAGAACGAAATCTTCGCTACATGAAACAATTTTATACATTTTACTCCCAAATATTGCACCAAGCTGGTGCAGAATCTAAATCCGCAAATCATCAAGTATGCGACGATTTAGAAGCAAAACTATTTACAATTCCTTGGCGACACCATGTAGAAATTTTCACTCGTTCAAAAACTATAGATGAAGCACTGTTTTTTGTAGAAAAAACAAAAGAAAATGGGTGGAGTCGTGCAATGCTCATCAATATGATGAACACAAAACTATATGAAACAAAAGGAAATACAATAAATAATTTTAGTTTAACACTTCCAAAAGAAGACAGCGAATGTGCTAGGCAAATTTTAAAAGATACATATAAGTTGGATTTTTTAACATTGCGAGAAGATTTTGAAGAACGTGATTTACATCGGGCATTGGAAAAGAATCTGACTAACTTTTTATTGGAACTTGGTAAAGGTTTTGCCTTTGTAGGGAGTCATGTTCCTTTTGTTGTAAACGGTGATGAATACGAATGTGATTTGCTTTTTTATAATTTAAAACTTCGTCGATATATCGTTGTGGAATTAAAAATTGTGAAATTTGAACCTGAGTTTGTAAGCAAGTTGAACTTTTATTGCAATGCTGTAAATC
>JAXJQT010000590.1:0-4375 GCA_036311025.1 Spirochaetota bacterium | reverse complement strand
TTCCCGGAAACAAGAAAACTTGAAAAAATTATAAAAATATTTTGTGAGTGTCGCTATTTGAGATAGTGACTGTGATATTATCAACAAACTGATTAATTTTTTTATGAGTTTTCAGAAAATTAAATTTTTTGGTTTTGTTTATGGTAATGTGTAAGTTGCGGAGGTATTACATTGTAGTATAAGTCGGAATTATTGGGGAAGCTTTGGAAAACGAAGAGGCAATCTACACAATATTTTAAAGGAGATTTTATGAGTAAAATATCAACTTCTATCAATGATGATAAAAATGTTTCAAAATTAATTATTTCAGAGGGAATAAAAAAAATTGAGGATAATGCTTTTGAAAATTCCTCTTATGAAGAGATTATAATTCCGAACTCCGTTACAGAAATTGGAGACGATGCATTTTCTAATTGTAAGTTGTTAAAGAAAATCACAATTCCTGAAAGTGTTACAAAAATCGGTAGCAGAGCATTTCTTGATTGTGAATTATTGGAAGAAGTTTCAATTCCGGAGGGTATTACAAAAATTAAAGCTCAAACTTTTGCTTGTTGTAACTCTTTAAAATCAGTGGTTATACCAAGCAGTGTAAAAGAAATTGAAAGGGAAGCTTTTGCTGCTTGCAAATCTTTAGAATCAATTGTTATTCCTGACAGCGTAATATCCATTGAATTTGCTGCTTTTGCAAATTGTTCTTCGCTTAAAAGTTTTGCATTTCCAAACAATTTAAAATATCTTGATTTTGATATTCTTTCTTCTTGTAAAGCTTTAGAAACTCTTTATATCCCTGAAAACTTTGATTTTGGTGTTGCCGGTCTGATTTTATGTTGTTCTTCTCTTTCAAAGTTTGTGGTGGATGAAAAAAATAATTACTTTTCTACTGATATTACAGGGCAAATGCTGCTTTCAAAAGACGGAACCGAACTTGTTGCTTTTCCATCTGCTAAAGGGACTGTTGTTTTGCCGGAGACCATCACAAAAATTAAAAGCCATGCTTTTGACAAAAATGAAAAACTTGAAAATATTGTATTTCCAAATAATCTTACAGAAATCGGAGATGGGGGATTTTCCGGTACTTCTTTGAAAAAAGTTTCTATTCCTAAGTCTGTTAAAAAAATAGGAATTGCCGCTTTTGGTTGGACAAAGCAACTTGAATCTGTAGAATTTTTAGATTCAAATGGATGGAATAAAGATGTCTCAAATCCGGAAATCAATGCAAAAAGATTTAATGACATAATGCTTTTTCATGATAATGAGAGAGTAATTCCATGTGATGAAGAAGGACTTGGTTGGGCAGAACCTTTAGAAAAGGTGTAAGAATTATTTCTTTTGGCATTTACTGTCCGGGAGATTTTATAAAGCTGACACAACTATTTATGGTTGCAGTCAGTTTTTTTTATATCGTCCATAAGTTTTTTTAAGCTATATAATTTAGCTATTTCTCGAAAACTTATATCATTTACCGTTGTTTATTTTGGAATCCTCTCTTCTATTCCCGGAAACAAGAAAACTTGAAAAAATTATAAAAATATTTTGTGAGTGTCGCTATTTGATACTGTTGATGTTGTAGAATGTATTTAACATATGCATTTGGAGGTTTCTTATGAAAAAGAAAATATTTTTTGGTTTATTTGTGATGGTAGGGATGTTGTTGCTTGTAAGTTGCGGCGGAGAAATTTCTGTTTCTGTTTATATCAGGGATTTGGAAGACATTACACAGGAGCGAAATTCTGTATTGTACACAACTGTCAGAATTGTCGCGGAAGGTTTGGATGATGAAGAGGCAATCAATTTTTTACGGAATAACCTCAACGGCTTTTCTAATGAAAAAATGGTTGAATATAATTATTCTGATTCATTGGCTTTTGACATAAAGATTCCGGTTTTAAAAAAAGAGGCTTTAAGTCAGATTGATTCAACGAAAGATTTGTTGTTTTTGATTTTGGAAGACACGGAAGATTCTATAGACGTATTTTGTGAATACAACAAGGACTTATATTCTAAGTTAGATAACTATATTTATGATAAAGAATACCAACATATAGATTTAAATAAGTTTGAAATCTCTTTTATGGTAGAAAATGACAGCAGAGCCGAAAAAAAGATAAGAACTTTCAGCTGTTATGTAAATGACAAACCATATCCGGCATTTTGTAACGTAACATTGACAGACAGAGAACGTAGTGAAATCAGAATCAGCAAAATATTAAAAAATGCAATCATTGCAGATAATCGTTATTCGATTTTTTCCGTATTCAAATAAAATGCGGTTTGCGTGGAGTGATTTAAGGTAGTAATTTAGAAGAAATATTTAAGATTAGAATAAAGGATTTAGAAATGAAAACAGTTGAAGGCATTTATAATACGGCAAAAATTTTTACTGATGTGGTAGACGAAAAATCTTTGGAACAAATTGAGACATTGTGCAATCAAGAATTTGTATCCGGGCAAAAAATTCGACTTATGCCGGATGTTCATGCGGGAGCCGGTTGCACAATCGGAACAACGATGACAATCGGAGATAAAATAGTTCCGAATCTTGTGGGTGTGGATATCGGTTGCGGAATGGAAACTCTTGTTATCAGGGCAGAAAGTGACGCAAGTAAATATTTTAATCCGGAACAGTTGGATAAAATTATTCGTAAAAATATTCCGTCAGGTCGGGATATCAGAAAGTTTCCTCACAGATTTGCTGATGAAATTGAATTTGAAAAAGTACGTGGAAAATTTGATAAACATCGAGCGTGTCTTAGTGTGGGAACTTTGGGCGGCGGAAATCATTTTATCGAAGCTGACAGAGATGATGAGGGCAATTTATACATTGTAGTTCACTCCGGAAGTCGCCATGCAGGGAAAGAAATTGCAGAATATTATCAAGAAGAGGCGTGGAAACAGTTAAACGGAATCGGTCAATCAGAAATTATGGCTTTAATCGAGAAATTAAAATCAGAAGGACGAGAAACTGAAATTCAAGAAGAGATTTTAAAGGCGAAATCTCAGATAAGAACTGATATCCCCAAAGATTTGGCTTATGTAAGCGGAGAACTTTTTGACGATTACATTCACGATATGAAGATTATGCAACATTTTGCAGCTATGAATCGCAAAGCTATGATTGAAACTATTTCTATCGGACTTCATATAAAAGAAGAAGATATTATCGAACGATTTACCACAATTCACAATTATATTGACACAGAATGTGATGACGAGAATCCTCAAATGATTTTGCGAAAAGGAGCCGTAAGTGCGAAAAAAGGCGAGAAACTTTTGATTCCTATCAACATGAGAGACGGAAGTTTAGTTTGTATCGGCAAGGGCAACGAAGATTGGAATTGTTCGGCACCGCACGGAGCCGGCCGTGTGATGAGTCGAATGAAAGCCAAAAAGGAACTTGATTTGGCAAAGTTTAAATCTGAAATGGCAGGGATTTGGTCGAGTACGGTGAATAAAGCAACATTAGACGAAGCTCCGATGGCTTACAAAACTATGGACGATATTGTGGCAAATATCGGAGATACAGCTGAAATTGTGAAAATCATCAAGCCAATTTATAATTTTAAAGCTGCTGAATGACGGCATTGTATGGCAATGCAAGAGATAATTTTTTTTGAATCGTAAGAATATGATAAAATGTTTGCGGAACATCATTTGAATAGATTGCAAAATCTGAATGTGGAAAATAAAAAAACAAAACAGGAGAAACCTATGAATAAAATTTATTGTTATCCAAAATGTACTACTTGCCAGCGTGCGATAAAATGGCTGAACTCAAAAGCGGTCGAATATCAGCTTATCGATATAAAAGAAAATAATCCGGACAAAGAAACTTTGCGTTCTCTTTGGCAAAAAAGCGGTTTGGAATTGAAAAAGTTTTTTAATACCGGCGGGCTTCTTTATAAACAAATGCAACTTTCACAAAAACTTGCTGCGATGACGGACGAACAAAAACTTGATTTACTCAGTTCAGACGGAATGCTTGTAAAACGTCCGATTTTGATTACGCAAGAAACAGTGCTTGTGGGATTTAAAGAAAGCGAGTGGAACAATGCAATCGGGGAAAACTCAAACATCAAGTAAAAGGAAGATTTTGTGGAATTTAATTTAGACAGATTCAAAAAAGCTCAAAGCTCAGACTATTCTGTTGCTTTGCAGGAAATTAAAAACGGAAAAAAGTTGAGTCATTGGATGTGGTATATTTTCCCGCAACTTAAAGGCTTGGGTTTTAGCGAAATGGCAAATTATTATGGAATTGCCGGAAAAGCAGAAGCAGTTGCTTATTTAGCAGATGATGTTTTGAAAAATCGCCTTGTTGAAATCTAACGGCTCTTTTGTCATTAAAAAGTTCTGATGCCACAAAAATTTTGGGTTATCC
>JAXJQT010000589.1:0-2130 GCA_036311025.1 Spirochaetota bacterium | reverse complement strand
ATACTTCATTCGTACACTTCGTATACTCACCATTAATCCTAAAATAGTATAAGGGTCTGTCGTCCCTACCTCCGTACAGAAAATAAAAAAAGACTGCCCGACAATAAGGCAGCCTCAACTTAAATTAATCACAGTACATTATTAATACTTAACTACAGAATAAACATTAGGAATATTTTTTATCTTCTCTCGTCCGTTTAAATCCGTAAGCTCTATCAAAAATACAGCACCTACCACTTCTCCGCCAAGCTTTTCTACAAGTTTTACGGCTGCTTCAGTCGTACCGCCTGTTGCCAAAAGGTCATCAATTATCACGACCTTTTGTCCTGGTTTTACAGCAGTTTTATGTATTTCAATTACAGTTTTATCACCATATTCCAAACTATATTCTACACTTACAGTTTCACAAGGAAGCTTCCCTTTTTTCCTTACCGGTACAAATGATTTCCTCAAGTTATAGGCAAGCGGCATTCCGAATATAAAACCTCTTGATTCCGGTCCGGCAATCACATCAAAATTAAGACCGTTTATCTGAGCTTGCATAGAATCGATAGCTAATTTTAAGCTCTCACTGTTTTCCAATACACTGGTAATATCTCTGAAAATTATTCCCTTTTCCGGGAAATCAACAATATTTCTTATATAATCTTTTAAATCTTTCATTTTACCTCTTCCGGAGAAAATCCTAAATCATAAATTTCATCAAAAACTGTTTTATAATCTGCGTCATTTCTTACTTCCACAATCTTTGCCTGCAAATCAACAACAGCTTCTATTTTTACCTTATTCAGAGCATCTTTTATCCTATTCTCGCATTTTTCGCAACGCATATCAGGAACCAATATCTTTTTTGCCATAATAAAAACTCCTTATTAATAATTTATATTTTCTTATGCTTCAATCGCAAAGCATTCGTTACCACACAAACAGAACTGAACGACATCGCAAGTCCTGCAATCATTGGATTCAACTGAGGTCCGCCAAATGCATAAAGTACACCGGCTGCAATCGGAATACATACCACATTATAGCAAAATGCCCAAAACAGATTTTGTTTTATCGTACGCATTGTCAATCGGCTCAATTTTATGGCACGTACTACATCCAGCGGATTATCTTTCATCAATACTAAATCTGCCGAATCTATAGCAATATCACTTGCACTGCCTAATGCACAACCGATATCAGCTTCTATAAGGGCCGGAGCATCATTTATCCCGTCTCCCACCATTATCGCAAAGCCATACTTATTTTTCAACTCAGATACAATCTGTGCCTTTTCCTTAGGCATGACACCGGCAAAAACTTCATCTGCATTCAATTTATTTCCGACAGACTCTGCACTGATTTTATTGTCACCCGACAACAACACAGTTTTTATTCCCATTTCCGATAACTTTTTAAATGTCTGCACAGACGTACTTTTCAATTCATCTGACACAGCTAAAATTCCCAGCAACTCTTTATTTTTACTTACAAATACGACGGTCTTACCAGCTTCCTGCAATGAATCGGCTTGAGCTGAATATTTTTCGACATCCACACCGTCAGCCGACAAAAAATCTCTTTTGCCAACAAGTATCTGTTCATTATCAAAAATACACTTTACTCCCAGTCCTGCAAAATTTTCTGTGCTGTCGGCAATACTAATTTTCAGCCCTTTAGCTGCGGCATATTCTAAAATACTTGCAGAAATCGGATGTTTCACCGTCGCCTCTGCTGCAGAAGCAATCTTTATCATTTCGTCCGGATTTTCAGATATTACATCTGTAACAGTCGGCTTCCCTTTTGTCACGGTTCCGGTCTTATCAAATATTGCGACTTTGACTTTATCAGTAACTTCAAGTGCCTGTGCATTTTTTATCAATATTCCGTTAGTCGCACCCAGCCCGGTACCTACCATTACGGCTGTAGGAGTTGCAAGTCCCAACGCACACGGACAGGCAATCACCAGTACACTGGTAAAAATCTTTACGGCAAATGAAAAATCTTTAGTACAAAACAACCACACCGCAGCGGCCAAAAAAGCAATGCAAATGACCGTCGGCACAAACACTCCTGCGACCTTATCGGCAAGTTTGGCAATAGGGGCTTTCTTTGTCTGTGCATTTTCGACAAATTCTATAATCT
>JAXJQT010000588.1:0-3386 GCA_036311025.1 Spirochaetota bacterium | reverse complement strand
TCTAAATTTTCTAAATAAACTTCCGGAGAAAAGCCGGTAATCTTTTGCATCAAATTACTTTTAGATACTTTTTCGATATCCGACGGAACTTTTTGCCCATTCGTACTGAACATTATCTTCTTTTTAAATTCTATTGCACAACTTAAAATACTACCGATAGTTTCGGATTCATCATTTTTTGTAATAATAATCTGGTCATAATCAAAAATTGAGAAATTCTTAAAAATATTACGAACTTCCTTCGGCTTTGTTGTCGCACTGACACCGAGTACAAAACGCGGACGAATAGCCTTCAATCGTAAAAAGTCTCTCATTTTTGCCAATTCGATTCCGTCCTGCTGGCTGCGACCGGTAGTATCTATCAATACCAATGATTCTTTTGACATTAAAATAGTTTTATTCAATTCCTCGCAAGTATCGGTATAAGTACATTTTATCCCAATTAACTCTGCATATCGCCCGATTTGCTCTTTCGCTCCGATACGATAACCGTCCATTGTAACAATCTCAACGCCTTTTTTTTCTTTCATTTTAATATTAGCCGCAATCTTAGCAAGTGTAGTCGTTTTTCCGATTCCGGTAGGTCCTACAAGAACCATTACGCATTTTTCATCTTCAGACAAAAGATGTTCGTCTGAACCGACAATTTTTGAAATACACCCTTCCAAGTAATTATAAGCGTACTTTTGTACTTCAATACGATTTTCAATCTGACTGATAGAAAGAGACTTACGAATATTTTCCAATAATTCTTCTATAAATAAAGTTGAAAACTCATTATTTTCAAGAATCTCTCGCAATTCATTCAAATTCTTTGTTATGAGGTCTGAAGCTTCAGATTTTGAGGTTTGATTGCCGAGTTTACGATCAATCATACGTTCTATTTTTTCCATAAAACGTGCTTCTAGATTATTGCTGTCATCTTCACGACTCACTGATACAGAATTGCTTTTTCTCTCATATTGCTCATCATTCTTAGCATTTACGGAAACATCGTTGATGCTTGATTTTTCACCGATTTTCAAATCGTCATTCTTTTTATTAAGAACATCAAGACATTTTTGACGTTTGAAATAACTGTCCGGAACGGAACAAGTCAATATACATCTGGTTTTCTTTTTGCCGAAAAAACCTAAAAGACCGTCCTGATAAACCTTTTCTTCCTTTGTATCAAGAATAAAACAATCTTGACCGTATTTTCTTTTTGCTTCTCGCTTAGCATCCTCTAACGTCGGTGCAATAATCTTATCGTAATACATTTCCCCCCACTCCCTTAAAAAAAGCAATAATCATTTATTTGCAATAAGCTTAATCTTATCTTTTTTACTCATCATTTTTCTTAGGCAATTCAATCTTACCGTAAATCGTAAATCGTAAATCTCCGGCAACCTCTTCGTTACTGATTACCGCAATACTCTTATTTACCGTTCTGCAAAGTTCCCAAACTGCACGACGAATACGTGAATTAGTTACAACCAAAGCCGGGTAACCTTCACTTTGTACATGTGTAACAGCATTCGCTATTGCCTGCTGGATAGCTCTGAGTGCATTAGGTTTAAGTCCGACTACCGGTTCACCGTCTTCGGTTTCTCTGACGCTTTGTTCTATCAATCTTTCTATATCATGGTCAACAACTAAAACAAACAATTCATTATCATCTGTTTTGTATTTATTACAAATCACACGTTTCATTCCCTGTCGTATATATTCTACTATACCGTACAGCTTCATAGCCGGCGAACAATCGGAAAGTCTTTCCAAAATAAACGCCAAATCCCTGATTGACACACCTTCACGCAAAAGAAGCTGCAATATTTTCTGAATCTGTCCTTTTTTGAATCCCAATTCTTTAACATCATATACAACAGCCGAATTATCTTTTTCCAATTTCTTCAACAATTCCTCAGTTGCCTTTCTGTCCAAGATTTCATCAGCATGAGTCTGTACCATATTTTGAATATGCGTTGTAATAATAGTCGTAGGGTCTACTACCGTATAACCTAAATCTTCCGCATCCAAACGTGCATCTTCTCTTATCCAATACGCCGTAAGTCCAAATACCGGTTCTCTCGTTTCTTCTCCGTCTATAGGTTCCAAATCGTTGCTTCCCATAGCCATCATACAGCCGGGACGAATACTTCCGCCGCCGATTTCCTGACCGCGTAATTTGAATGAATATTGGTTTGGTTCCAGTTCAATGTTATCTTGAATATGAATATCCGGCATAATAATCCCGATTTCCACAGCAAAATGTTTTCTCATTGTTCGAATAGAACTGATAATACTGTTGTCAGATTCATTTACAAGCGGAATCAACTCATAACCGATATGCAAAGTCAATTCATCAACTTTTAACAACGAATCATAATTTTCAGTTCCGCCAAGTTCTTTTTTAGCAGCACTTTCTTGCTCTGCCATCGCAATATTCGCTTGCTTCTTTTTTTCACCGGAACGCAATTGATTACTGAAAAATATAAGCAATGCCCCCATTACAATCAAAATAAAATGAGGAAATCCGGGGAGTACGGACATTACAAGAAGTACAATTCCGGCAATCATATAAACTCTGTCATATCTGCTGATTTGCTGCCACAATGTATCCCCGATAGAACTTTCATTTCCTGACGAACGAGTTACCAAAAGACCTGTAGAAAAGCTTATCAATAGTGAAGGAATCTGACCTACCAAACCGTCACCGACTGTTAATGAAATATAATTTGTCAAAGCTTCACTGAACGGTTCTCCGTGAATTACGATTCCTACAATCAAACCACCGATAACATTTACCAAAGTGATAATAATCCCCAAAATTACGTCACCTTGGATAAACTTTGAAGCTCCGTCCATATTTCCGTAAAACTGTGATTCTTCACTCAACTGACGACGTTTTTCTATAGCTTGTTCTTCCGTGATTGCTCCGTTATTTACTTCAACATCAATCGCCATAAATAAGTTAAGAGAAAAACGTGCTGCTACTTCAGCTACACGAGTAGCACCTTTTGTGATTACTATAAACTGAACAAGTACTAAAATCACAAATATAATGACACCGACAACCAATCCGGCTGCTCCGTTCGAACCGCCGACAACAAATTCTCCGAACGCACGGACCATCTTTCCGTCAAAATTTGCACCTTCGGTCAAAATCAAACGAGTAGAACTGACATTTACGGCAACACGCATTATCGTAGTGACCAAAAGCATAGTCGGGAAAATAGAGAAATCAGTAGCTTTTCGCGTATAACTGACTATCAAAACTATCAAAATCCCGAATAAAAGATTCACCGACATTAAAAAATCTAATAAAAAAGACGGAATCGGGATAATCAACATCATTACGACAATAACTATCATTGCTCCGAAAATCATAGTCGGATCTTTAAATA
>JAXJQT010000587.1:0-3765 GCA_036311025.1 Spirochaetota bacterium | reverse complement strand
TGTATTACTTACATAATCGAAAATATCCAATATCTGAGCAACAGAACCGTTTGGAAGTGTGTGTTCAAAATAGAATACGTTGTAACCAAGACATACAATAATTGAAATTAAGAAAGTACTTCCTGCCATTACAAGCGTAGCTTTTTTTCTACTCCATTTAAAATGATCCATCATACCGGCAGAAATTGCTTCCAAAATAGAAACAGATGATGTCAATGCTGCAAATAAAACCATTACAAAGAAAATCAATCCGATAAAATCCCCGAATCCGCCGAGTGATTTAAAAATCTTAGGCAAAGTAATAAACATAAGTCCCGGACCGGCAGACATTCCTTCCGTTCCTGAAAAAGCAAAAACTGCCGGAATAATCATCATCCCTGCAAGAATTGCAAATCCTGTATCAAAGATTTCGATATGATTTACGGACTTTATAAGATTTTCGCTCTTTTTCATATAAGAACCGTAAGTCACCATAATCCCCATAGCGATTGACAACGAGTAAAAAAGCTGTCCCATAGCGTCCATGACTATGTTTAAAAACTTTTGAACAGTCAATCCTTCAAAGTTCGGAATAAAGTAAACTGCCGCACCTTGCCAGCCTGTTCTTGTAACGCCGCTTGAATCTGTATGTTTGATAAATAATGAATAAACGGCAATGAAAATTACGATTAACAAAAGAATCGGCATCAACATTTTTGAATATTTTTCAATTCCGTGTTCTACACCTTTGTAAACAATAAAAAATGAAAATGTTGCAAACAAAACCGTGTAAAAAATCGGTTGCCACTGTGACGTAATAAATCCGCCGAAAAATCCGTCAGCCGCCGTAACTTGTCCTTGGAACGCCAAATATGAAAACATATATTTCATTACCCAGCCACCGATTACACAATAATACGGATAAATGATAAACGGAACAATAAACGAGATAATACCTATAAATCCCCATTTTGGGCTTAATTTTTTGTAAGCTGTCAATGAACTTTCTTGAGTTTTTCTACCGATTGCAATTTCTGAAATCAAAAGAGTAAACCCGAATGTAAGTGCCAAAATGATGTAAACTAAAAGAAATAAACCGCCTCCGCCTTTTGCGGCAAGATAAGGGAAACGCCAAATGTTTCCGAGTCCGACTGCACTTCCGGCTGCGGCCAAAACAAAGCCGAGTGAACCGGTAAATGAGTTTCGCTGTTTTAAATGTTTTTCCATAAATACCTCTGAAAATTTTGTAGGTGTAATCTAGCATAAAAATAAATTACCGTCATTAGTTTTTATGGAAGTGTAAGATGATGTAAATCTGAACATAATAATTCTGCTTTTTTAAAATATGCCTGTTTTATTCTAAAGTTGAATCAGGGTCTGTCGTCTATTCCGTTCCGGGAAAATACTCTCTCTCCGTGACAACTTCCCACACCTCGTAAAACGGATAATCCGCCGCCCGTTTACCAAGCCCGGCTCGAATGACATTTTGCTCAATGTACACAAAGACACGCACCAAGTCCGTCAAATCTTCAATGATTCTGCTGAAAAATCTGTCCTTCCACGCACTTCCTTCTGAGTCGAAAGTTCTGTTTATCCATTGTGTAAAACGCTGTTTGATATATTTCATGATTTCTGACAGATTTTCATCTTCGCCGGGCTGAATCTCCATGTGAAAATGTGTGTTGAGGATACAGATATTTTTTATTTTCATTTTGAACTTCTTAGATGCGGCGTGAATTAATGCCAACAGATATTTTTTGATTCTGTCGCACATGATGACCTGCACAATTTTGTGGAATTTGTTACTTACGTGATAATACGCATTCTTTTTTAATTGTCGTGGTTTTCGCATTTTTATGCCTCCACTACTATATAATTTAAATCACGTGCGTTTTTATTGCAGGCTTGATTATTTTTTTACATATTTTCACATTTTATTTAATCTTAGATATGCGTAGACCGGGAAAAAGATGAAGTCGTATAGGTGCCGGACGTCTATGCAAAAACGGGATAAGTGTCTGTCACCTATCACATTAACACAAACCAAAACAGCATAGACGCCAGGCTCTTATTCAATTCCGGTATTTAACCAGCATTAAATACTTCATTCGTACACTTCGTATACTCACCATTAATCCCAAAATAGAATTAGGGTCTGCCACCATAAAACAATAACCTTTTTTAAAAAAAAGCAGTTTTATAGTTTCATTTTCGAAACACTCTTTTTATGGCATAAGGATTGCTCTTTCTAAGAGATAAAAATCATCAATAAAGGAGCAAAAAATGTTTAAAAGTTACAAAAGTATAATGTCATTGATGTTATACCTGCTTTGGGTATTTTCATGTACAAACATTACTACTACAGAAGTTGTGACACAAGGTAAAAAAACACTTGCACAACCAACATTTAATATTACAGACACAAAAGTAGAATACGGAACAATATTAGGCTTTTCCTATTCTCCGAGTGATGCCAGTCTAGTCTATACCGACGATGGAACTGACCCGGATTTGGAAGAATCATCTCTTTATAATCCGACAATAGGAATTACATTAGAAAAGTCATGCAATATCAATGTTGTACTTTTTCACAGTAATTACAACCAGTCTCTTATGGTATCGAAAAAATTCAACGTTTATATAAAAAATCCGGTAATCGTTAGTCCAAACGAAAATACCGAAATCAAAACAAGCGATGAAATCACTATTACTCATGAGATTACAAAAAATATAAAAGGTAAAACTTACAAAGCTGATATTTACTATACTACAGATGGAAGTGAACCGACTGCAGATATGGAGGAATACGACGGAACACCTTTTAAACTTCCGGCAGGAACTCATACCGTAAAGGCACTTGCTGTCATAAACGGAGTAAAATCTGAAATCGTAACAAAGACTTTCATGGTAATCGATACCGACGGAGCTTACCTTGCCGATCTTTCTGCTAAAGCCGACAACAAAGAATATATTGAAAACTTCAGTACAACAAACTTTAACTATTCCATAAACTTACCTACTGAAACAGAGAAAATTAATATCACAGGTACTGCCGACACCAACTGCAATGTACAAGGTAACGGCGAAATATCATTGGAACCGGGAGAAACTAAAACTGTCAGCATTATCGTAACAAATAAAGATTCCGGTAAAAATAACTCGTATCACATAACTGTCTATCGAGCCTCTCCTATTGCCTCTGACGATGCATCATTAATGGATTTACAACTCAGAGACGCAAACGGTACTGTTATTCCGTTTGATACACCGTTTACAAAAGATACTACAGATTACACTGCAGTAACTACTGTCGATAACGTAAAAGTATATTTTACAAAAAGTCACGACAAGGCTACCACATCTATTGATTCTGAAACAATTCTGCCATTAAATAATGAAATGACACAAATCTTAATAAATGTAACAGCTGAAAACGGTATAGCTACGAAACAGTATAGAATAATCGTAGAAAAGGAAATAATCGACGGTCCGGTTTTTAATACAAACTTAAAATCCCTCATTGTAGACGGTAATCCGATAACTGTTTCTGATTATATGACATATACAACTTCAGCTTCTACCGTTCGTGTAATAGCTACACCGGAGAGAGAAAGTGCCATATTGGAAATAGACGGAGCAGCTATCAGCGGAAAAGACGTAACAGCTCCGTGTACCGTAAATATTAAGATAACAGACAATATAAAAAGTAAAACTTATACTTTGGATATTAAAAAAGCAGCCTCTGCAGTTTTACAATCACTTACGGTAAACGGTAAAGATGTGTCT
>JAXJQT010000586.1:0-3212 GCA_036311025.1 Spirochaetota bacterium | reverse complement strand
GCATCGGGTAGTTCTCGGTTTGGAAATAATATGCATTCAGCATATTTTTAACGGCAGCAAATACGGTAAAATATTTTCCGATATTTTGTTCGAACGAAACATCAAACGTAAAATACGGCGGCAGTGACGAAATATTCATATTTGATGTATACCGTTCGCTTGTATATTTACCGATTAGGCTAATCATTCCCGTTTTCCATGAAAAATCAACATGGGCACTCAAAGAATGTACCGGAGTATACATGATTCTTCTGTCATCTTCCAGTGAAAGTCCGTATGACAAAAGATAAGTCAATACAAAGTTATAATCCAGTCCGAATTGTACAAATGTCGGCAAATCGGTAGAAAGACTGTTGTCGCTTCCGAAATAAATTGCTTTACCGATATTTGTCGGCGTCCATTGTCCGTCAGAGTTTGTGCTCCATTGGATTTTGTCCATGTAATAGTTTACGTAAAATGAACTGTCAGCTTTTAAGATTCCGGATTTTTCATATTCCAAAATTACGTCGCCGCCCCAGCCGTCTTCATATCGTAAATCAGGATTTCCTTTGGCAAAAGTGGATTCTCCCCAGTAAAGTTGGTTAAACGACGGCTGCTTGAACATTCTGTAAAAATTCGCCTTTATGGTAAAACCGGCCGGTAAAAAAAACAACGCCCCAAGCTTCGGTGTAACGATAGGGTATTCTTTGTAATAGATAAGCTTTACGGACGGAATGAGTTGCACGTGATTTCCGATAGAAAATTCTGCGGTAACCGAAGCTCCGCCGTCTAGTCTGTAGACTTGTCCGCAGTCGGTAGAGTCTAAATAATTAAAAGTAAAATCTCCGTCGGCACTTAAATTTAACCAACTTGTTACATCAAAATCCCAACGGTTTATCACATTGACAGTGTGCAGATTGTGAAGACTGTCGGTTCCCGGTTCTTCATAGTCGATTTGGTCAAACTTATAACTTGTAAGCAGTTCGGTTTTTACTCTTTCGGTTCCGACTTTTTCCATTTTCAATACGGCAGACGTTTTGTTAAGAAAATCTTTTTGTTTTCCCGTAACGGTACTTGTCATTACGCCGGGAATATTTTTGTCACCGTAGTATATATTTTCAGAAATCATTAATTGCATGTCATACGGAAGGGAAAATTGAAGCGAAGCATTCCCCGCTGCATCGTAAACTTCATTGTTTACACGTCGGCGAGTTTTGTTGCTGTCGTCTTTGTACAAAAAATGATTTGCCGCACGATGAATTGTCGCACTTGCACTTCCGTAGACAAAATCATTTCCCATTGAAAAACCGGTAGAAATTTCTTGTGTGTCAAATAAATCCATGGCGGCAGTTTGTGTCTTATTTTTATTTTTCTTGTAATAATACTGGCCCGGATAATACGACAAATTGGAAATACTGCCGAATACATTCCAACCGGATTTGTGTTTTTTGCCGGTGATTATGTTTATCACACCGCCGCAAGCTCCGCTGATATTATATTTTGTGTCACTGCCGCCTTTTACGATTTCAATTTTTTCGATGTCGGAAACAGCCAAATGGGATAAGTCAAATTCGCCGCTTTGAGCAGAGTTTACTTGTATGCCGTCTACAAGGATTGCTACGGCGTCACCGGACATTCCTCGAATATACACGGCACTTGTATTTCCGTAACCTCCGTAACTTTTTACATTAAGTCCGGCTTTTTTTTCCAAGACTTCGGTGACAGTTGCGGCGTTGGATTTTGTTATTTCATCTTTGCTCAACGTACGAACTTGCTGGCTTTTTTCTTGTACTTCGGTAAGTGTAAAACCTTCGCTTTCCCAGTCTAAATCAAGAAACTCATCTTCGTTAAAAGCTTCGACATTGTCAGATGTAGAGTCTTGGTCTTGTGCGAAAACGTATGCCGATGACAATAATAATACGACCGTGAATATCGCTACTTTTTTCATAAATAAATCCTTTGTCTATATAAAAAAAATTAATGACTGTCTCGCATAAAGGAAACAAGACAGCCTTGTAAAAAAATGCAGGGCAATAAAAAATATTATTTCTTTTCTAATTCAGAATAAGCACCGAAATATCCGTTATCAACGGTAAATTCCGCTTTGGCTTCCTCTATTGTGGCTGTTGCACTTTTTCCGTCAGCTTTGTATGCACCTGAAAGCTTCAATGTAGAATCAGTCAAATCTTTGTAATGAACAGCGTACCATTTGCCCACATCGGGAGCTGTTTCTGAGTATGTCCAATCGGCATTTGCTGCTTTTGTGTATTTGATGTAGATATAACCGGACTTGTCATCGGTTTTGTAAACTTTCGCACTGTCACCGGCGTAACTTCCGGCTGACGAAAATGTGTCTTTTGTGATTGTATAGCTTTCAGTCCATTGACCGTTAAATTCCCATGTTCCGATTAAATTATCGGGAACATCGATAAATACTGACGGTTCGTTCTCTGTGTCTGTAACGTCCTCTTCTTGGGCAACGTCACAAGATACAGCAAAAAACATTGCAAGTATCATCAAAAATGCAAGTAACGAAGATTTTTTTAAATGTTTCATTGAAATTTTCCTTTCGACTCGTGAAAGGCAGATGTTTCTTTTTTTACACAGTTGTAACCTTTTGCCCTGCAAATAAAAAAGACAGACTGCGTAATTTTTTCAGAGGGAAAAAAGAAAGAGTTTTCCCAACCAAGAACCTGCTCTCGAAGTCTTGATAATATTTACCCGCTTAAGCGGATAGTTTTACCAAAGTCTCCTGACTTTCAGGCTGTTAGGAAATACCTTCTCGGCGTATTACCAATGGTTTGAAAACTTTTTACGGTATTCAAAAAATTTCTTCTTCCTGATTACAGTTACGGGCTAGTACAGGATTTACACCTGTTTCCTTTGAAATAAAACGTGTGACTGATAATATTTATTTTCAGTTAAGTCAAATTTTTTCTAAAGGAATGTGTAAATCCTGTTGTCGAATATTTACCTGTTTTAGCGGACTGCGTTTATTCTTTTGCAAAGTCTGCAAAGATGGTGAAATATTTATCAACGGTAAAATGAGCTTTTGCTTTTTCGAGAGAATCTTGACAAGCCATTTCATATTCCGGGGAAGCCGTACAAGCATTTGAAAGGCTTAAAGTCGTGTCTGTCATATTTTTGAATGCCACGGCGTACCATTTTCCTACAGGGTCGCTGTTGCTCCACCAGCCGTTATTTTTTGTGATTTGCATATAAAAGACACCGCT
>JAXJQT010000585.1:0-2788 GCA_036311025.1 Spirochaetota bacterium | reverse complement strand
GCCATAGCTGTTGTAGTTACGGTGAAATCTTCATTTTTGTATTGGTGTCCTATTCCCAAGCGATTATCAATTTTGTTGTTTGTATTGTAATGATAATCTACGGCGATAGGGAAAAATATCAGATTTTTGGACGAAAGTTTGACCGACGGTTTGACTGCTGTATAAAAATAATCTTTTACGGTAGTTAAAGCACTTGTATATATTGAAAAAGTAGGGGTATCGATAAAGCCTAAATGTGCAGAGTGTGAATCTTGTATGAATTGCATATTACTTGTTGCAATTGCCGTGAAATCTTGTTTTTTTTTGAGGGTATTCATTTTTTTTGCTAATGTATTACCCAACGGCACGGCTTTATTTATTTGCAAGTCGTCGTCACTTTGATGGAGAAAATGACGCTTTTGAGTGTTGATGTTTAACGTATTTTTTCGATTTTCAAGAAAATAAAGCGATTCAATGGGATTACTGATATTATCTTCGATTTTTTCGATAACAATAACTTCTTCTACCGGTTGACTGTAAAGAATATTAGAATAAAAAATCAAAAAGCAGATACATAAAAGTATTTTCATTATAATTTTTTATCCTCGAAAGTTACCGGCAGAATATCGGATATATTATTTTTTCCACTTGAAAGACATAAATGAAGTGCTTACTGACAGCTCTATGTAAAAACCGCTGTACCAATTTTCCGGTGACGATTCTTTTAAGTAACCGTAGTTTGACATGTTTGCCATAAAGTAGTCCGGCACCATCGGATAACAAGTAAGACCGACTTTTAACATCGGAGTAAGCTTGTAGATAACGGTAGCTGTCTTTTTTAATAAAATATCATAAGCTAACAAAACTGACGGTGTAAAAAAAGGTGAAAAGATTTCATCATCATAAGGTTTTACTACGGAAGCGTAAGATTGAAACATAAAGTTGGCATCAAAACCGAATCCCCATTTCAAATCTGTACGAGGAAAAGTTCCGCAAAAGTACAAATCAAGCTTGAATCCGGAGTAAAAAGCTCCGCCTGCTTCCAAGTCAATATCGTGCATTTCACTCCAAGCCATACCGTCGTCAGTATGTCCCATGTAATTTAATCCGAGGAAAACTACATCAAGTCCGCCGAAAAGGCTGATTCTGGAACCGCGAGTTTTCCCCATATCCCACATGACCCATTCGGCACTGGCACCGAAAGAGCCTCCCGTAGTATTGGTCATAATCTTTTGGTTTTTAAAAGTGTCAGTATCGGAACTTGTTCGTCGTTCCCAGAATTGAGCATTAAAAACAGAAGAACGACCTTGTATAAAAATATCTTCGGCAAACAAAGAAGTGAAAGTTGCGAATATCATAAAGGTAAGAATCAGATTTTTTTTCATAGTAGCTCCGTTAAAGGAAAATTTTATCATTTTGCAAATTTAATTATTAAACGCAAAAAACACTGCATAATTGCAAAACATATTGATTGTTTTAATCAAAGAAGAAACAGCAACGAGATAACTCAATTGCTTTTTTGTGAATGAACAATCTTTCTTCTTCAGTCAGAAATCGAATGGAATATAAATGTTTTGAATAGCATTGTCAATAATTGGGGGAATACTCGTTTTTTCTGATAACAAAAGGATTGTAAGGCTTAAAAAAAATATGACTTTTCCGAAAGGTATTAAAATAAGGAGAAAAATATGCCTATTCACATTGAAGCAAATATCGGTGATGTAGCACAATCCGTGATTCTTGTAGGTGATCCGGACAGGGCGACTTTTATTGCCGAGAATTATTTGGAGAATCCGGTTTGTTATAATCGTTATCGTCATATGTTTGGTTATACCGGGACATATAAAGGAAAGAAAATTTCTGTACAAACAGCCGGAATGGGAAGTCCGTCTATAAGTATAGTTTTGGAAGAATTGAATATGCTCGGTGTAAAAAATATTGTTCGCTTGGGAACATGCGGAACTATCAAGGCTGAAAAAGTTAATCTCGGCGATACGGTAATTCTTTCGGCAGCTCATTCAAGTCATGATATTTATGCGAGAGAATTTCCCGGTGCATCTTTTTCAGCCGTGCCGGATTTTGTATTGACATCGTCGTTGTATCAAGCCGCAGTCGGTATTCACGGAAGCGAACGTGTCCATGCCGGTTCCGGGCTTTGTTCTGAGACTTTTTATGAAGACGACTATAGTTTGTATAAAAAATTTGCTCAATACGGAACGCTTGTAGTAGAGATGGAAGCGTATGCTCTTTTTGCATTGACAGCTAAGTATAATATGAAATCAGCGGTGATATTGACTGTGTCAGATGTGATTTTTGAAAAGATTCGTGCTGATAAGGAAGTAATCGGCGAGAGTGTAAAGCGAAATACGCAAAGTGTATTGGAACTTTTTAGTGTTCTTTAAGGCTAACACTTTTTTCTTAGAATTATCTTCTTCAATTTAAGAAGATTAAAAAAATGCCGATACTGATTTTATCGGAAAAACAGAGTAGAGATTTTTCACAGAGGATGGTGATAAAATGAATAGAAAATACATTGGATTTTATGTTGTTACAGGTGTTTTGATTCTTTCGGTTTTAGCATTACTTGTAAGTAAATATTATTTTGATTGGTTTAAACCGCAGATGTCAAAGTATGCAACTTTTAATGAGCCGGTACAAACTGTGAATGTTGCGGAGACGGCGAATGTTGAAACAAACATCGAGGATAAAATTTTAGAAGACGAAGAAGAAGACACTGATGTAAAAAAAGAAGAAGTGGCACTTGAAACACCGCCTGCTTCTAAACCGGCAGCAAAAGAACCGGTTGCAG
>JAXJQT010000584.1:0-4642 GCA_036311025.1 Spirochaetota bacterium | reverse complement strand
TATAAGAAACCCATCTGCTTATGTTTATGACAAACAGAAGTCCTGAAGAAATAAAAAAGAAAATTATATATCTCAATTTAACAAAACTTTCCGAAGCAAAGTTCTTAACTACAACATGATACCACTCTAATATAGGCGGAACACAAAGATAAAAAGCAATCAATAACAAGAAATTAAATATCACCGAAATCAACGGATATTCTTTTATATAAATCCACCCGGAAACAGTCAAAATCATCAACGTGATAACCATCCACAGACCGATAGAAACAAGCGGATACATATTAAAAAAAGGCAAAATCATTTCATTATTTTTATAAATTAACGCAGTCGCAAATGCATATCGAGAATTAGAGAACAATGAGTTTTGCTTTTTTTCAAATGCAAAAGTTTTCACCTTATCTCCGGACGGCACCAAAAGCTCCATTTCTTTATAAGAATTAAAAGCAACAGCTAACTTTTCAAATGACAAAACTTTGTCCGGTAAAGAAATCACCGCATCATAAACATAATACTTCTCTACTCGCCCAAAAAACATTTTTATATTTTCAGTTTCATTATTCAAAGACAAGCATTTACGTAACAAAAATCTGTCTACCGAAAACATATCTTCATTCAATATAAAATCACCGTTTGCCCTGTCCTGAGAATAACTTTTCAATAACAACTCTCTGTCTTTTTTAGAAACTTTGCTTAATAAAAGTTCAAAATCATCCTGACTGAATTGCGTTTTAGGCTCACCGTAATATTGAAAAAAAGCTCCCGAATCAACAAAAAACCTTGCATCATTTCCTTTATAATGAACTGACGAATTTTCAAAATTAGGATGCCACAGACAAAAGAACAAAATAAAAAATAAAAGAGAAATAAAAAAAGGAATTATTTTCACAGAGAACAAACACGAATGCTCATGGTCTACAATCATAAAACCATATAGAAATAACGAAATCAACGCACTGTTGAGAAAAGAGACACAAAAAGACGGTAAAAATATCATACTGCCGATTTCTTTTAAGTCCGAAAAATCATAACTGCAAGAAACTACCGGTAAAAGATTTACAAAAAAAAGATACGCAAATATAACGGCAAAAACTACCAATTGTAACAACAAGAAATTCAGTGTTATCTTTATATAATATTTCATTTACTACTTCTTTTTCTCTACAGATTAGGCATGTTTTTTTAACAAAAATAACACACCTGCTTTAATTCTGTAAGTATACCCAATAATAAAACCATTTAAAAGAGCTTTTTAGAGATTTCTTTTTTTACATTATTTTGGTACGTATTCAAAAAAATGTTGTTATAATTTAATAAAAATAACAGGAGGATATATATGATTAAACAAATTTTGAAGCATAACATAGACGAAAGAGTAATAAAAAAAGCCTGTGATATTCTGCGTAATGACGGAATCATCGCATGCCCGACAGACACAAACTGGAGTTTGTTTGCTCACATCGATTCCAAAATCGCAATTAAAAAATTAAAAGATTTAAAAGGCGGAATCAACACTTTCGTTTTTACACTTGTTTGTTCGTCACTTTCTACAATCAATCAATTCGTAGAGTTCAGTAATGCAAACTTTAAGATTTTAAAACATTACTGTCCGGGTCCGTATGTTTTTTTACTTCCGTCGCTGCGAAGTACTCAAAAAAAGCTGGAAATGAAACGCAAAGAGCTGGGAGTCAGAATCCCGACAAATCCTATCCCAATTGCGATATTGGAAGAATTACAATCTCCGGTTTTCGCTATCACGGCATCTAAAGAAATGGAAAATAATCATTGGTGGGATGCCGACTTTGCGGAAGAAAACCTTTACGAATACGGCAAAGAGTTACTTGTACTGGAAAATCAAGGCGTAGAAGCTATCATAGAAGACATTTCGTGCGACGGACTGCCGAAAATTCTCTCTACGGTAGTAGATCTTACACAAGATGAACCTGAAGTAATCCGCCAAGGTATCGGAGTATTCGAGGGCTAAAGAATCAATTAACACCCGGAAAACAAAAAAAACACAATGTACTTCCCTGCTTTCACAGGTCGTACATTGTGTTTTTTTATTTTATGATGTTTTTAATGCCAATAAGCATTATAAGTTATTTTACCATTTGAATATTCTATATCTTCAGTTTGATTCCAATGTCCATCAACCCAAGTTGTCAAATTTGAAATTGAACTTTTTCGTCTTACAAGCTTAAATCCTTCACATCCTCCTGCTTTTATAACCAACTTGATAGACCCATCACTATTTTTAGAACACTTTATCCATGTACTCTTTGAGTAACTATCTCCCCATACCCATGCATAGACATAAGCAGAGCTATCCCAAACATAATTTACATCCGAATTAATCGTTAGTGTAATATCTGTCGGGAATGTCACAGATTGAGTTCCCACACCTGTAAATGAGTTAGTTCCTTGTGCAGGTGTAAGGCTGCTTGTGCTTATAGAAGAACCTCCAGAATTACTTCCTTTGTATACTTTCCAAGTGAAAGAGCTTCCTTTTTTACCGAATGTTACATCACAGTACCATTTACCTGTAGAATCTTTAGTTCCTTTTACAGCTATAGATGTAGGACCTCCGTCAAATGTTCCGGCAAAATATATAGCCTCAGTACTGCTTAGTCCGCTTGTGCAAGTTACGGCTATTCTACCTTCAGGGAAAGTAGGATTTGCGATATTTACAACAGTCGGTGCAGTTTTAGCTGTTTCGTTCATTTTTAATAAGCTGCTGTTAGCTACCGTCGATGATGTATTTTTACCTTTTAGTACATACCAACTGAAAGCGTCAGTATCCGCCGTAACGGTCAAAGTCCAAGTCGATCCGCTCTGTGTTCCTTTCAATGCTACGGTTCCATTTTCTGCTCCGTGGAAATTTCCGCTGAAATAAATATTTTCCCCAGTTTTACAACTGCTGTAAGTTGCCGTCAACGTCACAGGTGTCGGGAATACCGGTACAGTTTCAGTTATAGGATAAGAAACACTTCCTTTCATCGATAAAAGTGAACTTCCTGCAATAGTCACTTTATCACCAAGAGAATCATCACCTTTCAATACTTTCCATGTCATTTTTTCAAAACCGTATGTATCAAATGTCCAAGTATTTGTACCGGTTAATGTTCCTTTAAATGCTGTAGCATTGTTATTTGCTCCGTTGAAAGTTCCTGTAAAATACAGAGCCTCACCGTCAGCACATTTGTAAGTTGCAGTCAAAGTTTCAGCTTGCGGGAATTTTGGATTTGCCGTTTCACTGATACTAAAACTTTTAGTAGAACAAACAAGCGAAGTATTATTAATACTTACAGAATCTCCCAATGTAGCAGGTCCTTTGTATACATAAAAACTAGAAATACTTCCGGATATTGAGATTGTAGTACTCCAAGTAGTACCGCTCTGCAATCCTTTTATCGCTGTCGAATTGCCGTTAAGGGCAAAATATAAAGCTTCACCGGCTGCAACCGTACAAATTGCACTGATTGTGTATTGTTCCTTTTTAAGTGATGTTCCACATTTGCATTTTGCCCCGGCCAATCCGGTAGTATTACTATTATTTTTGTCTCCATCCGCATACTTTGAGGAACTTGCTGCAGATTTATATTGAAAGTCTTTTAATATATGCCAACTATACAAGTAACCGTTTGTAGCTTTAGACATATATTTTCCTGGTACAGACGAAGTTACATATTCTCCCCATGCCAAAGGAAATTCTGTTGTAGAAGCAGGTCCGCCGGTACTGTCAGAACCAAATGCTCCATCATCTAAATTAGTGATTACAGTTTTGAAAGCAAGTTCTTTTGTTTCACCGCTGTAATTTTTATTGTTTTCATTTTTTGTCTTAGCAAAGATTTTATAAACATAAGCATTTGAATCTTCTTTGACATTTAAATCTTCCCTTCCGATACTGACAGGTCCTGTATAAGTTTTGTTTACAGTAGGAGCTCCTGTAGGAATATCTCCTGTATTTTTACTGCTTTCCAAACCGTAATGATACGAAGCATTATATGTTTCACTGCTGATTTTGAAAGTAGTACTTGTTGGCTGGCTTCCACTTTCCAGTCCGGACAATTTATTTATACGAATCACAGGTGCAGCCGCATTGACAGTTTCAAACTTACAAGCTTCACTTGTTGCGTTTTTGTTATTCGCACGATCCAGAAATACACCTTCCGGAACATTGATGTAAAACATTATTCCTTCTGGTAAATCATTCGGAGGTGTAATAGTGACTTTTTTCCCTTCGACTTTTACCAAACCACTGTTTACATCGATTCTGATACAGTTATAATCCACATATTTACCGGCTGTAGCTCCCTCATCGGCAAAATAATTCCATAAATCTTCACATTTTCCGGCTTCAGATGCAGTCTCATAAGCTCCGTGGTCATAGGTATATTTTAATACCCACTTAGCTTCTCTGTCCGGTTCTACACCGTTATTATTCACGGTTCCTATACATCGATTGACATAATATGTATTCCAACCTGAAAAACTTCTGATACTTTCATAACTTGCCTTTTCTTCATTGGTAAGAACAGCCGGATATGATTTGTAAACACGTTCAAGTAATATTGAACCGCTGTTTTTCATAATATCTTCATTAAATTCAATTTCAATTTTAGAATTAACATTAGTATTATAT
>JAXJQT010000583.1:0-1095 GCA_036311025.1 Spirochaetota bacterium | reverse complement strand
CTTGGTACAGAGATTCAAATAATGAAATTTATTACTTTAAAAGGTTCGTATACTTTTGATTTAGAAGGAACGCTAGAATATATCGGTGCAAATACAGATGCCGATATTCCTGCTTGCACAGATATTTATAATATTTTCAATTTTGCCGGAGGTATTTCTTTTAAATTTAGTTCTGATTCTTTTAAACGAGTTTCTAAAGCTGAGTTACAAGAAAAAAAATATAAAACCAATGAATTTTCTATTGATATAGCGGCACGTCCTTATTATGACGGAGCAATATTCGAAGTCGGCTTTACAATGCAATTCGGTACAAAAGATACTGCACCGCCGAAAATCACATACAACCAACGAGATTTTTATGTAAGTCCGAACTTTGACGGAATACAAGATGTTGTTGAAATCGATTTAGATATAAAAGACGAGCGATATGTTCGAGAATGGCGAATGGAGATTTCTAATGACGCCGGCGAGCTTGTACGTGTGATAGCAAATAAACAAGAACGTAAAGAGTCATTAAGCCCAAAAGCAATAGTAAAACGACTTTTTGCACCTAAAACAGGTGTGCCGGTTCCGGATATAATAGAGTGGGACTGTCGTGATAATAACGGAAAGCTTTTACCGGACGGTTCTTATACATTTAAGTTTTTTGCAATGGATGATAATAAGAATCAAGATGAAGCGGGAACTCCGGCTGCAACTGTTTATATAGATACAAAAAAACCGGATATGAAAGTAAAACTTGAAAATCGTATTTTCTCACCGGGAACAGGCGGAACAAAAGATAAGTTAATCATTGACCTTGATATTATCAGAAATGAAGCTGAAGCTGATTTTATCCCAGTGTTTGAATATCAAGCTGATAACCTTGAAAATGTTTCATTACCTTTGGCTGTATCAAATGTACCGCAAGTAATATCTCGTGAGCAAGTTCAAGCTGAAGCAAAGACTGTAACTGTAAAAGAAAAAAAATCAAAAAAGAAAAAAGCAGTTGCAGCACCTCAAAAAACAAAAGCTGAACATGCAGATGACGGACGTGTCTCTGAGCAAACATGGAAAGTAGAAATTCGTAATTCAGCTAACAAAACCGTACGAACT
>JAXJQT010000582.1:0-1764 GCA_036311025.1 Spirochaetota bacterium | reverse complement strand
GTCCAAGAAGCTCAAGGACACGCCGGTGCTATTTTTAAACCACGCAAAAACCAACAAGACATAATAATGCGACTGCAAGATGCAAAAAAATGCAATACAAAAATTGTCGGAATTGACATCGATGCGGCAGCTTTTGTCACAATGAAAATGATCGGGCAAGAGGTCACTACGAAAACCGTAGATGAACTGAAAGAGCTCGTAGACGCAACAGATATTCCTTTTTGCGTAAAAGGAGTACTGTCCGCCGGCGATGCATTATGTGCAATCGATGCAGGAGTAAAATATATAATCGTAAGTAATCACGGCGGAAGAATCACACAAAACCAACCGTCACCGATTTGTGTATTACCGGAAATAAAAAAAGCTGTCGGAAACAAAGCCAAGCTGATTTTAGACGGAGGAATCAGAAGCGGTGAAGATATATTTAAAGCATTGGCACTGGGAGCTGACTACTGTATGGTTGGTCGTCCGTTTGCCACAGCCGTACTCGGCGGCGGACGTGAAGCCGTAAAACTCCTTGTAGAAAAATACACAGCTGAATTGCAAAAAATTATGCTTCTTACCGGTGCCGCTACAATTCAAGATATTACGACAGACATGGTGTCGATTATAAAATAACCGATAAGCAAACGTATAACATTGCTTTAAAAGTAAAGTTACATCGCTTTTCTATCTCTTGACTTTTAGCAAGAAATAACTTATATACGACATATATTAAATGCCTTATCTAATCTAAATAAGGCATTTATTTTTTCAAAACACATTTCTTTCCGAAAGGAACAAAACAAACAAAAAGTTTTTAACAGAGGTTATTCGTATGAGGATTTTTGATACACATTGTCATTTAGGTTTACTTTATGAAGATCCGGTAAGTCAGGTAAGAGCTATCGATGAAGCAAAACGCGGATTGGCTCTTGATAAAGAAAAGACAAAACAAGCGAATGTTATTGCATTAGCAAACATCAGTACAAATTTATACGATTTCGCAAGCTGTTATAAAAATACAAAGAACATTCCGAATGTTTTTCACACAATAGGATTAAGCCCGTCAGAAGTTATAAATCCGGGAAAAGATTGGGAAGAAAAACTTGATGAATGGTTAAACTACGAAAATGTTATCGGCGTAGGTGAAATCGGTTTGGATTACCATCATAAATACGGTAACAAGAATGCTCAAATCGAGTTTTTCTTAAAACAATTGGACATTGCCGAAAAACATGAGTTACCTGTGGTACTTCACAATCGTGAAGCAGGAAGTGATATGCTTGATATTTTAAAAAGCAAAACTCCGTCTAAAGGCGGAATTCTGCATTGTTTCAGTGAAGATTCAGACTATGCTTATAAAATGATTGATTTAGGAATTTATATTTCATTTGCCGGAAATCTTACTTTCCACAATGCGACAAACTTGCACACTGTCGCAAGAAATATTCCTTTAGAAAATATATTGATAGAAACAGACAGTCCGTTCCTTACACCGAATGCTTACAGAGGAAAAAGAAACAGACCTGTATTTATCGTAGAAACATTGAAATTCCTTGCAAAATTGAGAAATATGTCTGTAGATAAACTGGCTGATATATTATTCAACAACAGTTTAAAAGCATATCATTTGCGATTGTCTGACTTAGTTTATTACGATACTACAGAAAATGATGAAGAATAGTCATTTTCATTCTATAAAAATAGGAAACCTTGATGTAGCCGGCAATATCTTTGTCGCACCTTTAGCCGGCTACACCAACCTCCCTACTCGTCTTATCT
>JAXJQT010000581.1:0-2480 GCA_036311025.1 Spirochaetota bacterium | reverse complement strand
GTGTAAAACACTGTTTTATAAACTGCATGATGTCTGAAATAGTGCAGTTTTCCGGTTTTATCAGCATGTGAATGTGCGTATCCATGACGCAAAGATTCTTAATTTTGAAGTTAAACTTTTTTCTTGCTTTGTGACAAAGTTCGATGAACATTTCTTTGCATTTACTGTCTATGAAACGAATTACACCTTGGTGAAAGTGATTTGTAACGTGATAATAAACGCCGTCTTTTATGATTCTTTTTTGTGACATAGTAACCTCGTGAAAAATAATTTTTATTCACTTGCGTTAGATAGGTGAAACGGCGTTTTGGTTGGTAATTTACTGTTTTTTTACGTGAAGAATATACGGAAATGGGATTGAGGTCTGGGCATGAGGAAACAAGGAAAAATAAAATGCCCAGACCTGTATCCCAAAACAGAATCGAGGTCTGGGCAGAATATTAGACAAATCAAAAATTTTTGTGTATTTCAATATTGAAAGGGGAGAATGCAATGAAAAGAAGCAGTATAATTTTTGTGATTTTGTCGATATTGACAGTTCTTTATTTTACCGGTTGTACTCCGATGACTGAGACGGATTCAAAAGATGTGAATAAGGAAACTAAACCTACAGTTGTAAATCCTTCAGAAAATGAACCGACCGAGACAAAACCGATAAATCTTATTGTCGGTTGCTATATTGAAGATTTCGATACTTTGGATACATCTGTGTGGACTTGCGGCGGTGATACAGAAGCAATTCCGACATTTGCAAAAATAGGTGATTATGGATTAGCTGGAACGAGTACAATCAAAATGCCGTGTAATGAAGGACGTTTTATAACAAACGGAAAATATGACGGAGCCGGTGTAGACTCCTATTTACAAAGAACAGTCAGTTTATTAGCAGATTCTACTGTTACATTTACCTTTTATCCGAATGCAGATTATAACAACGGAAATGCACGTACCGAGCTGGCGTTTTATATAGATAATGAAGAAAAAGGAATATGGAACGGTATCGGAATGTCGCAGACAGTCAGTTTTGTACTGCCCAAAGGCGAACATACGTTAAAATGGATATCAAGATATACGGTAGCAAATAGTTATTTTCCTAACAGTGATATGGCGTTTTATCTGGATAAAGTGAGTATCGCTTCTGATGAAGTTAAGGCTGCGAAGATTTTCCCGCAAGGTATACAGACTGTAGTCGCCGGTGAAACTATGACTTATACGGCAAAAGCATATCGTGAAGACGGCAGTGAAATTGTCGGAAAAGAAGTAACGCAAGATTTTACCGGTACAACACCTGGAAAACAAAAAATTGATATGACGATAGACGGCGTCACAGCTTCTGCAACTGTAAATGTAGTTTCTGCCGATTACTTGACAGTACCTATTACTTACATGGGAAAAACTTACAACGGAATCGACCTTTCTACAATGAGCGGAAGCAGTAAAAATGTGAACATGAACTCATACTATAGTGATATCAGAAATATATCAAAGCTTGAAGTTTCTTATCCTACCGCAAATACATTTAGTGCAGACGCATTCTTCCCGTTAAAGCTAAAAGTAAATAATCCTGATTTGTGTCAATTTATAAGAATTGTGATTTCTGACGGTACAAATACGGCAAATTATGCTTATCGTGGGGCTGGTAATGACGGAGAAATAAATACTCGTATTTGGTTACGTTGGGGAGCCGGAAGTTACACAGTAAAACTTTATGATTTGGCAGATATTTATTGGAATTATAAGGATTATGACTGTCAGAAAAATACATCAGAGGACGGAAAAATAATTTATCAAGGCGACAATGTATTGAGTTACGGTGGTTATTGGGACAGTCCGGCTGTTACTTTTACGGTGACAAATACTCGTGACGAGAACGGAACTTGGTTGTATCCGTCAAACGTAGTACAGGCTGATGATATTAATATTATGAACAAAGCAGCTGATATTACATACGGACTTGAAACAACTTATGACAAAGTAAAAGCTGTTCACGACTGGATTGTATTAAATTACTTCTATGATAATGACAGCACTAAGCCCGAAGCAAGAAAACGACAGGATGCCGTAGCTGTAATGCAATACGGAATGGGGGTATGTGAAGGTTACTCAAATCTTACTGCAGCCATATTACGAAACTGCGGAATAGAAACAAAATATATAAGTAGTGAGATTTTAAGCCATGGATGGAATCATGTAAATGTGGGTACACCAAGCAAACCGGATTGGAGACTTTTGGATTGTACTTGGGATGATCCGGATGAAGACGATGCTCCGAACAGCGTTTATTATAATAACTTTTTATTGACAGACCATAACGGCGGCGGTCATACAGATTCCGGAAAGGCGAATAATGGCAGAAGTGTTTCTATCAGTCACGGTTATGCTGACGGCGTAGAAAGCATAGCTTACTAAGTAAACAGTGGGAGAGCGGAGTAATCCGCTCTTTTTTTATGGGGAAATTGTTCTTTTGCCCAGACCTGTAT
>JAXJQT010000580.1:0-2492 GCA_036311025.1 Spirochaetota bacterium | reverse complement strand
TATCTCGTTTTTTTAATTCTTTGTTTATTTCCTCTTTTTCTTTTATCAGATTATCAAGTTTTATAGTTTGAGTACTCATTCCGTTATATAATTGCTCGAAAATATCAACGTAATAAAGGAAATTTGTGATGTTTTTAAATGAGACACAAAGTCTTCGCTGATTATCTTCCATGAATGAATTGTACGAAATAGAAAAGAAAGAATCCCCTTCGTTTTCATTTATATACAAGGCTTCTATATCACTTGGTGAAGTTTTAAAATATTCGTTAAAATCAAAGGAAGACAGCTTAGTTTTTGTTTTTCTGTCCAGAAAATTAATATCCGTTATTTTTGAAACATCTTTGAAGTATGAACGAAATTTTTGATTGCTATATAATATGGAGAAATCTTCGTCGATAATAGCAAGTCCGTCAGGAGCATATTCAAAAAAATCTCTATTCATCTTTATTTCCTTTAAAATGAAAGCATCTCTGTGTGGTATAAAGTTTATTTGATAAACGAATTTCTTATATTACATGAATTGTTATTCTTTTCAATTATTTTCTTGAGATTTTTTTATAAATATATACTTTATTTTCTGCTCTAATCGAAAACTCATATTGGTGTCATGGGATTTGTGTAGGTATTCTATCAAACAATGGAAGTTCTTGTGTAACAAAAGCAATTATAAATCAATGTGGTGATTTTTTTTCATTGATAGATTACAGATGACATTTAAACGAAAAAAATGTATTGTACATGATAATTTTTATGTTAATTTAAGAGCTGTTTGTTTTTTTAAATTAAGAAAATAAGAGGGAGTCAACATGGAAGACAGAAGTATGATCAAACCGATACTTGATGCGTTGGAATATTTTTCAACCAGTGAGGAAGAGTTAGAATTTTTTTATAACGTTGTTGATAAATTTTGTGCAGCGTGGTTTGGTAAGCCTGTTTTTGCATCTCATTTTTCAAAGATTGATTATGCATTACTTCATGAGTTATTAGGGGAGTATATTCGTTTTGAAAGCAATAATAAAAGAATTGCACTTTGGATTCTTGCGATTAATCGTGTGTGTTATAATTTCACGGCATCTTTGGATTCCGTAAAATACGAAATTTCTGAGATGGAAGATTCTATCGATGATTCTTTTGATACGACTTTAATTGACCCCATAGTGTCTTCTTTGAAATCTTTTGAGCGACAACATTTAAATGCCGGAGTAAATGATAAAGGTGAAAATGACGGTGTAGGGGATTTCCTTCAATGGGTAGGAATTTATGTTACCTATGTGTATCCGTCGTTAGAAAATAAACAAAATTTTTATGATAAAAATATTGTTAAGGCAATGAACTATTTGCTTGTAGAGTTTATAAAGCAAAAGTCTAATGATAAACGTCTTGCTTTGCTTATTTTAGGTTTGATGGAGTCTTGTCGGCAGTATGCAATTCAAATATCTGGCGGCATGCCTCAATTTGATGAAGGAAAATTTTTTCCTGAAGGATATGTTCTCGGTGGAACTGAAGAAAGTATGGTAGAGGAACTTCTTGACAGACTAAAAGAAGAAAATGAAAAACAAAGACAAAAACCTGTTTTATCAAAGGAATTAAATGCGGATCAATATATAAAAGATTCTTTTGATCAATTTATCATTGATTTGAATGATGATGTGAATGAATCTGTTTCGGTTTTTAATCAATTTGCTAACACAATGTCTAATAAGTTAATTAGTTTTAATGAAGAGCAGCTTTCTTTATTTTTTCAAACATTGATTCGTTACAGAAAAAAATGTCATGTAGTTATCAAAGAAAGTGTATTTCATACATTAAAACGGTCTGTGAGTTTATTGTCTGAACAATCGAAGAAGTGGTTTTCTGAAGAATTGGAAAAGTTACGCATCAATAATGAAATTTATGTAGATTATATTGTTCATAAATTGAAAACTGAAAAAAGTTCAAAAGTTAATACAGCAAAATTATTTGTTATGTTGTATTTAATTTATAAACTTGAATTATGAGATTAGGAGTTTATACTGAATGAAAAAATGGCATTATTTTATTATTATTTTGTCCGTTTTTTTTCTCATGGGATGTTCTGCCGATAGTCAGAAAAAAGAAGAGAATGAGAATTTAAATATTTCAACACTTGATTTATCTAAAAGTAATTTAGAAAATTTATCGTTAAAAAATTATGATGTAAAAGCTATTACATCTTTGAATCTTAGTGCTAATCAATTAAAAGATCTACCGGAATCATTAAAGAGATGCAAAAAATTGAATGAGATAGATTTGTCTGATAATCAATTTGAAGATTTTCCGGAAGTTCTATATGATATGCCTTGGATAAAAAAGATTACAATGAATAATTGTAAAATAAAATATATCAGAAGTAAGATAAAGAAAATAACGAATCTGGAAGCATTGTTGGTCAGTGGCAATGAGATAGTAAATATTTCAGAAGAAATCAGTTTATTACCAAATTTGAAGTATGTTGATTTTTCAAAGAATCAATT
>JAXJQT010000579.1:0-2452 GCA_036311025.1 Spirochaetota bacterium | reverse complement strand
GCAATAATTGCTACTGTTACCATTTATTTTCCTTAATGCTTGTATTTAAAAAAACAAAAGGCTGTCCAAATGCAAGTAACAGCAAGATTTGAACAGCCGATTTAATTATAATCTCAAATGATATAACTCATGTTTTACAGTCCGATAGTCTCTGCAACTGCTTTCATTGATTCAAGAGCAATCTTTACAAACTCGTCTAATGACAAGCCGATTTTTGAACATAAAAGAATAGAATCTCTGTTTACGTTAGAAGCAAACGCTTTTTCTTTCATTCTTTTTGTTACACTTGAAACTTTTACCGATGCAACTTTTTTGTCTGGATAAATTTTTGCTACAGCTGTGATAAATCCGGAAATTGTTTCACTTGCAGTCAATGCATAATCCATAAATGTCTCACGTTTTGTACCGTTTTCTTCATTGTGAGCCATGATTGCATGAACGATAGCTTCATTTACTCCCAAATCTTTTAACCAAGCAGCTCCTACAAGACCGTGTTTATCCATTTGTGAACCTTCGGCATCTTCAAAATCTACATCATGCAAAAGTCCGGCATAATAGTAATTTTCTTCATTCAAACCAAACTTCTTTGCTACTGCCTGCATGATGGCTGCACTTGCAACACTGTGATTTTTTAGGCTGTCTTTTTCGATTTTTTGAGCGAACAACTCATCAAGTTTTGCTTTGTCGGCTCCTAATTCTGCAACGTCTTGCGGTGCTAAAACAGCATTTTCGTTTTCTGCATTTTCTTCAACAGGCTCTCCGTCGGCTGTATAATCTAACGGTTTCATCAACGGGAACAAAACTACTTCACGTAAGTTTTCCTGGTCTGTCAATAACGCTGTAAAACGGTCGATTCCCATTCCCCAGCCGGAAATAGGCGGCATACCGTATTCCATACAGTTGATAAAGTCTTCTTCCATAATCATAGCTTCGTCATCACCGTTTTCACGAGCTCTTGCCTGAGCCAACAATCTTTCACGCTGTTCTACAGGGTCTACAAGCTCAGAATAAGCATTTACGATTTCCCAGCTGTTTACTACCAATTGGAATCTGTCCGTAATGTTCGGGTCGTCATCATTTTTACGAGCAAGAGGAGATAAATCAGTAGGATGTTTGATAAGGAACTGCGGATTTATCATAGACGGACGAGCAACTTTTTTATAAAGCTGGTCAATCAAGTTACCGCGACCGATTTTGTCGAAGTCAACACCTTCAAGAGTGATGTTTTTTGCCTTGATAGCAGCAACAAGCTCTTCTTTTGTAGGACAAGTGTCAATATCGATTCCTGCATGGTTAATAATCAATTCACGGAAACTGTATTTAGGCCATTCACCTGAAAAGTCAATTTTTGTTCCTTGATATTCTAATTCCAAACTTCCGTTTACTTCCATCAAGATTTTCTTAATCAACTCTTGAGTAAAACGCATATTGTCTTCGTAGTTCCAATATGACGCATAAAATTCCAACAATGTAAAATCTTGCAAGTGACTCGGATCCATTCCTTCATTTCTGAAACTTCTTGCGAATTCGTAAACACGTTCGATTCCGCCGGCAATACAACGTTTTAGATAAGTTTCCGGTGCAATTCTAAGGAACATATCAATATCCAAAGCATTGTGGTGAGTCTTGAAAGGTTTTGCCAAAGCACCTGACGGTTTTGTCAAAATAATAGGAGTTTCAACTTCCACAAAGTCGTGGTCGTTTAAAAAGTTTCTGATAGTGTTGATAATTTTAAAACGTTTCTTAAAACGTTCACGAGTAGACGCGTTCATTATCAAATCAAGATAACGTTGGCGTGAACGAGTTTCCAAATCTGTAATTCCGTGGAATTTTTCAGGCAACGGACGAATTGCTTTGGAAAGAAGCTGAAATTCTTCAACTTTTAAGGTAATTTCGCCTTTTTCGGTCTTGTAGATTTCACCTTTTACCCAAACAAAGTCTCCCGTATCAATCATCTTTTCAAAGAATTTAAATTGCTCACGTTCTACAACGCTCATATTTACGGCGATTTGCATTCTTGCATCATAATCTTGGAGTGTTGCAAATAACAATTTTCCGAATGAACGCTTCAACATCACACGAGCGGATAACTGAACGTCTTTTGTCCCTTCCGGCAATTCTCTTGCCTGTGAAAGTGAATGTGTTTTATTACAGCGTTCTACGTAAGGATTTACGCCGCTTTCTCTTAATTTTTGAACCTTTGCGATTCTGATACTTCTTTCATCGCTAACATTTGCCATTAATCTATCCTCCGGTTTTATTTTAATGAAAAAAAATCTTCTTTAAATACGAAATAATCAAAGTGTCTTATATACAAAATCTGTCATTTCTGCAAGTTTAGAAATAATATTCATTAAAAAGTCTTCTGACAGTTGTATTAAAAACAAAAGGCTTGAAGAATAAAAAAGGAGACATAAAACTTCCAAGTGAAAGTTTTATGCCTCCTCATTAT
>JAXJQT010000578.1:0-2549 GCA_036311025.1 Spirochaetota bacterium | reverse complement strand
TTGCTCTACCAACTGAGCTAGCAGGTCAGTGCTTTAATATGTGCGTATTAAAACCATTTTTTAGAGCTTTTGTCAACTGTTTTTTTATATTTTTTTATTAAATTTAACTGTTTGTGCATAAAAAAACCGGACAACCAACTTTCTTTATTAAAGGAGCTGTGATTGTCCGGCAGATAAATTCTGTTTTTAATTAGTTACCTATCAACTGTGTAAGATGACGGATTTCACTGTCAACCTCTTTTGTTGTAGATTCGATTTCTTTTGACATATCAAAGTTTTCATTAGAAGTTTGACTGATACCTTCCAGAGCTTTGGCAATTTCACGTCCACCTTTATCCAGCTCTTGTGTAGCAAATGATATTTGCTGGAAAACTTTTGTTATTTCGTCCAATTTTGCAGATACGTCATTATATGTTTCGGCAACGGCTTTGTTCAAGTCTGATGTTTTATTAATTTTGATTTTTGATTCTCTCAGTAAGTCTCCAACTTCAGATGCCGCACGAGTAGATTTTTCTGCAAGCTTTCTGATTTCTGTTGCAACGACGGCAAACCCTTTTCCGGCATCTCCGGCACGTGCAGCTTCTATCGCGGCATTCAAGGCAAGTAAGTTTGTATTCTCGGCAATTTCGTTGATAGCATCGATACTTTCAATCATTTTCTGACTGAACAATACCAAGTCGTGCATTTCTGAAGAACTTGAATTTAATGAAGTAGTTCCTTTCTCGGAATCAATTGTAACTCTTTCTATTTCACCGTAAACTAAAGTTGTATTTTTTGCGATTTCTTCGATACTTGACATCAATTCTTCTGTAGAAGAAGCAATTTCTTCGATTCCGGAAGCTTGTGATTCTGAAGATTCACTCAATTTTTCAGCATAGTCTGCATTGGCAGTACTTAATTTTTTGAGTTTTTCAGATAAATCTTTTATTCCGAAAACTATTTCTTCCATTTTTTTGTTTTGCTCGTTTGTTCTTTTTTCATTTGCAGAAGCTGTATTAAATAATACTCGTATGTAGTTTATTACACGCAGTCCGAATAACAGTGCAATTACGTAACAAGCTAAACGGATTCCGATTTCGGCACGCATATTAAACAATGTGTCTATGTATTTTTCACCGTTGAATTCCATATTGGATACGATAAAAAGGAATGCAAAATCCATTACTGTCAAAAATACGGTAGTGATTACAAATACTCTTTTGCTCATAAAGAGAATAGAGAAAATGATTACACAAAGTCCGAGCATCCAAACTTGGTGATTGTATCCCAGACAAACGTATGAGTACAACGGTACAATACTTGAGAATGTCAAAGGTATAATGTATTTCAGTACAGAATGTATTCTCTTGAAAAAGAAAAAGATTATTGTCGGAATTAAATTTAATACAGAAAAACCGACAGTGAAAATAATAAGCTGCATTTTAAAATCATCAAATTGACGTTGCTGAGCAAATTGAGATACAAGGAAAATTACTTCTCCTAAAACCATCGTAATCCATGTAGTAATAATAGCGAAAGTATTTAATTTGCTGTTTTCCGCTGTTATTGTGGAATTAGAGTTTTGATTTGCTTGTGAAGTTTCAGAGATTTTTTTAATCCCTTGTTCCGGTTTGCTTTTTAGTTTTTCTTTCACGTTTTTTGCCATAAAAAACCACTCTTGTTATAAATTTCGGCATAAACCGATGTTTTATTTCTTATCTTAAATTACTATCGGATTTCGATAAAGTTTTATTAATGAAAAATGCAGAAACACGAAAAATATTTTTATAATTGAATGAAAATGGGGATTTAAAACTTTTCTCATAAAGGCTTTTGTGTTACATTGCATTGTTTTTTTATTATTTAAGGAAAAAATATAACCAAAGAACAAAAAGACTGAGATTATCAAAAAATATTTAATTTTATAACGGAGAAATTATGTACAAAAAAATTATAATCGGTGCGGGACTTGGTGGTTTAATTCACGGAATTTTACACAAAATGGCTCGCCCGGACGATGAAGTTGTGATTTATGACGGAAACAGAATCCCGGGTGGTTTCTGTACTGCATTTCAGAAACATACTACTTATCAAAATGAAAAAATTACTTATACGGTAAATATTCCTTTGATTACGAGTGATTTTCAGCCCGGCGATCCTTTAGCGAATTTGCTCGACTATATGGGAGTAAAAAATCTTAACTGGAAAGTTATAGATAATTTATTTGAGTATTATCCTTTAAATGAAGAACCTTTTGTTTTGCGTGGAAAAGATCCGGAATCTTTGGCAAACCTTGCATCTTCACCGAAAGAAAAAGCTAATGTTATGAAATTTTTTGCAATGATGAAGAAATTTTATAACGATTTAATGGATAAGTGTCATTTGTTTCCTAATCCGATTGAAGCTATCGGAATGCTTTGTCGTACACCGAGCACTATTATTAAAATTTTAACCGACGGAACTTATTTAAAAACTATAGATAAAATCGGTATCAAGACTCAGACTATTCGTGAAATCCTTTGTGCTGCCGAAGCATTTTTGGGGGTAGAAGCCGATTTGGTAAGTTGTGC
>JAXJQT010000577.1:0-5837 GCA_036311025.1 Spirochaetota bacterium | reverse complement strand
ATCTAAAGGAAATAACCATTTCTATATGATTGGTGAAGCTTGGTGCGGTCGTTACGATGCTGTTGCTCGTCACTCAAAAGATACAACCGATTCATTACACATGCTTGATATGCATTTAAGTTGTCTTGATTATCCGGGAGAAATGAGCAGTGTTTTCAAAGACGGCGGAGATTATGCAAGATTTGAAAGTGTAATCGCAAGTGATGCCGGTTGGGGAACTGACTTAGAAGAACACACAAAAACAGCAATGTTTGTAGATAATCACGACTGTTTCCGTAATAATGGAATTTATAGTGAAGCACAGTATAAAAATGCGTTGAACTACATTTACTTGTTCCGCGGTGTTCCTGTTGTATTCTACGGAACGGAAGCTATGTATTCATGGAAAGGTGCTCATGCTTCTACTAACAAAGATGACGTTGTTTCAAGATGGATGCTCGGTGACCAAGGTATTAACTATGTAAAACAGAACAAACCGACAATGTACAAACACTTGAAGGCATTGAATACAATTCGTTCTGCAAGCCCTTGTATTCAAAAAGGTGTTCAGAAAAATATTGAAGTTTCAGGAGACAAAGCTGTATTTACAAGAACTCACGAAGGAAAAACAGCTTATGTAGCAATCAGTAAAGGTGCTGCATATTCACAAACTTTCAGTAATGTTAAGAGTGGTTCTTACATTGAATACTCTTCCGGTTCTGACGGAAGTTATACAAAAAAAGATGTAAATGTAAGCGGTAGTCATACATTGAGCGTTCCGGCTAACGGATTTGCATTTATTGAACCGAAATAAATCTTATTGATTTAAACAAAAACTAAACCGCGTTATTTGTAACTTCAAAATGTTGCAGATAATGCGGTTTTTATTTTCTGATGGTTTTATGTTTTTTATCGGTGCCAGACATATATTCTATTTCAATATAAATCTCTGTCCCCTATTTTAGGCAATAATTGCTCTGTTTGTTTATACCTTACAAACTTTATTGACTGAAAAAATGAAATATGATACCTAAAGGAACAAGCGGCCCTGTAGCTCAGTGGATAGAGTAGAAGTTTCCTAAACTTTTGGTCGGACGTTCAATTCGTCTCAGGGTCAACCACTCAACAGGGACTGTCTGATAAACTCTGCATGACAAGATTTATTAGGCAGTCCTTTGTTTATTTATAGGTAAGAATAAAAATAAACATGTTAAAATGCAACTTCCGTCTTCCCTACTTTGCAACTGTATTATTATTTTTAACCTTTTACAGCTTCCAACTCTGCTTTTATTTCATCCATACGACGATAAATATCCGCAATCGCTTCTGTTTCGTCTGTAGGACGCAATTTTTTCCCTTGTTTGTCTGCCTCCCACGCCAATTCCTCGTGCTTTTTAATATCTTTCGCAAATATTACTCTGAACATTTTACGAACCGCCGGCTGGATAAAAAACAATTGCGTAAAAAATGCAAACGGAAAATTAAAACAAACTAATTTTAACCAGTTCGCAAGCAATGTGAAAATATTAAATCCTTCATAATACGGATAATACAAAAAAGCAGCGATAAAACTCATCGCCGGACACATAATAGTCACTGTTGCACAGATAATCATTGTCTCAAAAATCCATGGGATGATTTTTACTCGGATCAAAGATTCTGCATGCAATCTTAAAGGAACCTGGACTGCCGACTGTCATTTCCAAAAAGTAAGCAAGAATAAATTCGACAATGACCACCAGCCAGATAGGAACAAATTTTCCGCACATCAACACACCGCCTTGTGCATTAATTGCTGCCAATACACTTTTAGTATTGTTGATTTCCATTAAAATTGAGCCGTTTACTACATACAAACTGTAGAAAACATAAGCGTGTACGGTAATTACTACTGTAAGAAAAGCAAATACCATTCTTTGAAATTGATTTCTAGGCATAAAAAAACTCCTTTGAAAATAAAAAATTATTTACTCAAAAGGCAAAAAAAAGACACATGTAATGTTTTGCGTATATCTCTGAGAATACAACCTCAAATAGGTCGTTGAGCAAAAAAAATTGCTGCTAATCAGATTTACGTGCAAAGCACTACATGTGTCACTATTTAATTGGCTTTTAAGTTAAGTTGCCCGGAAATTAACATTTTTTAATTTTTTGTCAATCGTTTCAGAAAAACACAACTTGCTGATTTTAAGCGATAAACAAAATACTTCCCTATTGTCAGTCTACATAAAATCAGAATGAACAACCAAATGTTTCGGCTTCTTTGGAAAAATCAATCTTACATAGGTGCCAGATATCTATGCAGAAATAGAATAAAGCTCTGTCACCATATGATTTGCAAGCAGAAACAGTATAAACGACAGACCTTTATCCTAAAACAGAATCAGGGTCTGTCGTCTATTCCATAATACTGCAAAGGAAAACCATTGGCACTAAAAATGAAACATTAGAGAATATAGATGTGAACACAAGCACATAAAAAAAGCCGGCAGTATAAAACCACCGGCTATATATAAATTAATGGTAGAAATGACGATTTCCGGTAAAATACATTGCAACTCCGAGTTCATTACATGCATTAATAGAATCCTCGTCACGTACAGAACCGCCCGGCTGAGCTATCGCAGTAATTCCGCGTTCTGCTGCCAATCGAACAGTATCGTCCATCGGGAAGAAAGCATCCGAACCGATTACGGCACCTTTAGCTTTTTCTCCTGCCCAATCCAGTGCAATTCTCGCACTTGTTACACGATTCATCTGTCCGGCACCTACACCGAGCAACATTTTATCTTTTACAACTACAATTGCATTTGACTTTACATTTTTAACGATTGTCTGTGCGAACTTCATATCTTCAAGCTCTGCATCAGTAGCAGCTTTTTCCGTAATCTGTTTATATTCTTCCGTCATCGGAGATAAAACATCACGTTCTTGAATCAAATATCCGCCCAAAACGTGTTTTACTTCACAAGCTTTTTCATTAAAAATCAAATCTTTCCATTTTGCATATTCCATCAAGCGAATATTTTTTTTCTTAGATAAAATCTCAAAAGCCCCTTCCGTAAACTTTTCCGCAATAATAATTTCAAGAAAAATTTTAGAAAGAAGCTCTGCTGTATCTTCCTTTACAATACCTTTCATTGCAACAATTCCGCCGAAGATTGACATTGAATCTCCTTCATAAGTTGCTTTGAAAGATTCATAAACACTTGCACGAGTTGCAGCACCGCATGGATTTGAATGTTTTACCGCCACACATGACTCATCATCCAAATCTGCAAGAATACGAAGAGCACCGGAAATATCCGCAATATTATTGTAACTTAATTCTTTTCCGTGCAATTTTCCTTCCGTAAAAAAATTATGAACGCCCGAATTAGTTGCTTCTACAAAATATGCAGCATTTTGATGAGGATTCTCACCATAACGCATTTCAATATTTTTTGTCAGATTAAGAGAAAATTCATTTTCCAACTGTTCCATTTCAATTACTCCGTCTATAGATAAAATTATCTTCTTATACAGTTTTTTTAATTTAAAGTCATTAAAATCTTTAGACTAAAAAAAATCAAGACGCAGATATTTTTGTTTTAACTGAAGTTTTATAAAAAGATTGTCACAAAGTTTATTTTTAATTAATTTGGGACTTACTTAAAATAAAATATTTGACAATGAAATTAACGGAGTGTATATACCGTTAAATTGTTAATTTAATTCAGATATAAATTAGTTTTTTTTAAAAAAGAGGACTCTAAGTGGATACACAAGTAAAAGAAATTCATGCAAAGGTAGAACGTGAGATTTCTACTATAGAAGCTATTCAAAATGAAATGAATAAGATTATCGTAGGTCAACGTGAAATGGTCGAAGGACTTCTTGTCGGACTGTTTACCGGCGGTCACATTCTGGTTGAAGGTGTTCCGGGACTTGCAAAAACTTTAGCTATCAGTACACTCTCAAAAGTTATAGATTTGGATTATAAAAGAGTTCAGTTTACTCCGGATTTGCTTCCTTCCGATATTACCGGTACATTGATTTATAATCAAAAATCGGGTGATTTCGAACCAAAGAAAGGACCTATCTTTGCAAATCTGATTCTTGCCGACGAAATCAACCGTGCACCGGCAAAAGTCCAAGCTGCACTGCTCGAAGCCATGCAAGAAAAACACATTACTATCGGCGATGTGACTTATGCACTTCCTAAACCGTTTATGGTAATGGCAACTCAAAACCCTGTCGACCAAGAAGGAACTTATGCACTTCCGGAAGCACAGGTTGACCGTTTTATGATGAAAATCAAAATCACTTATCCTAAAAAAGACGAAGAAAAAATTATCTTAGACAGAATGATGGATAATGCCGACATTCCGCTGAACTGCATTGTTTCAAAAGAAAAGATTACACAGTTAAACAATCTGGTAAATGAAATCTACATCGGCGACAGAGTTAAAAATTATATTGTAGATATCATAGATGCGACTCGTCATCCGGAAAATTACGGATTAAAAATAAACAATCTTATAAATTATCCTGCGTCTCCGCGTGCAAGTATATTCCTTGCTCGTGCCGCAAAAGGATTTGCCCTTATCAACGGACGCGGTTATGTCACTGCCGACGATATCAAAAATGTAAGCATGATGGTATTGCGTCACAGAATTTTGCTTAGCTATGAAGCCGAAGCTGAAGGTATTTCATCTGAAGATGTGATTACAAAAATTTTCAACTCGGTTGTGGTTCCGTAAATGAATAAAGATAAAACAGACAGAATCCCCGAAGAACTTTTTAAAAAAGTAAGAAAAATTGAGCTTCACACAAAAAAATTGGTAAATGCGATGTCCAGCGGCAGTTATACTTCCGTATTTCGCGGACAAGGTATGGAATTTGAAGAAGTGCGTGAATACAGTGCCGGTGATGACTATCGTAAAATCGATTGGAATGTAACGGCACGACACAATACTCCTTATGTCAAACGTCATCGTGAAGAACGAGAGCTTAATGTAATGTTGCTTCTCGATGTTTCCGGGTCGCTAAGTTTTGGTTCTGCATTTCAAACAAAGCGTAATGTTTTGGTAGAAACAGCCGCACTTCTTGCTTTTACTTCGCTTTTTAATCAAGATAAAATCGGTTCAATCTTTTTTACCGACCGTATCGAACAATATTGTTATCCGTCAAAAAGCAAGAATGCAATTCTGAGAATGATTCGTGATATTTTGTTTTTCAGCCCGGAAGGTAAAGGCACAAATATAAACTTGGCATTAGATTATGCTATTTCGAATATGAAGCATCGCGGAATTATCTTTGTATTTTCCGATTTTCTTTCTGATATTGACAGTTCCAAACTATTCGTTGCATCACGCAAGCATGATATTATCCCGATAATCATAGAAGACGATTTTGAGCTTCCCGGTAAAAACATCGGCTTGGTTGACATGATTGACAACGAAACCGGAAGAAAAATTCTTGTCGATACAGGAAGCAAAGCTTACAAAGATTTTCTCGATAAAAGACAGCAACGAAAAGAAGCTTTTTTAAATGAACTTACAAAATATCATATAGAACCAATACGTATAAATACCAACGAATCGGCAGAGAAGCCGATATTAACCTATTTTCACAAACGAAAACGAAGGCATTAAATATGAAAAAAAAATATCTGTGGATTATCGCAATACTGCTTGTTTCTTCTATGCTTTTTGGCGAAGAAACACTTCCCGTTACAGATTTTTCTGTCAACAAAACAGAGATTTTACTCGGAGGAAAAATAAATTTTCAGTTTTCTATAGAAGCTGTTAATAAGGAAAATTCTTACGAAATTTTGAACGAAGAGTTTCGCATTTCGCATCCTTTTGAGATTATAT
>JAXJQT010000576.1:0-13136 GCA_036311025.1 Spirochaetota bacterium | reverse complement strand
TTCTTGTACAGTGCCGATGCTCGAACAATTTTTTCTTTCGGAATGGCTCGACAGCGGCGAATTTGAACGAACCATAAGCCGTATCAGAAATAAAACTGTGTAACAAAAAATTATAAATCAACGCATTTTTTCATTAAAAAAACTGTTAATCTCTGATTGAAACAAAAAATAGTATATAGAAACAAATGAAATCTATTTACAAGGAATCGCAATGCTTATTCTGTGTTCAAACGGATTATCAAGTGAAAAGTTGCAAATATACATCCGCAGTAAAATGATTGGTTGCAAAAACGCCGCATTAGTCGTCACGGCAGACAATGAATACAAAGAAAACAATTATCATGTCCCCAGATGTATCAGTGAATTAGAATCGTTAAATCTGACAGTCGATATTTTTGACTTGGATAAACAACCTGCCGATTTGCTGGCCGGTTATGATGTCGTAGAATTTATCGGCGGCAATCCTTATTACCTCTTGCATTCAATACGGCAAAATAATGCTGCTGAAATATTAAAAGATATTGCAACAAACAAAATTTTAATCGGCTGGAGTGCGGCTGCATTCGTTTTTTGCCCTACGCTCGAACTTGTAAATTGTTATTCTGCGGAAATGAACTTTTTAGGATTGACAGATTTAAATGCACTCTCATTGACACAAGTTCAAGTGTTGCCTCATTACGGCAAGTTTATTTCAAGATTCGAGCAATTTGAAGAAAAATGCCGCACTTACGAAAAAACGCACAATGTAAATGTTATTCGCATTAATGACGGCGAAGGTGTTTTTATTGACAAAGAAATTCATATCTGTAGACTGTAAAAACGGAGATTTATTATGACTAAAAAAATATCTGTAACCGGAATTGTTACCGGCGTTCTGTACTTTATATCGGTAGGAGTATTTCTTATTACCCAAAGTGAAATCGCCTTGACGATATGGGAACTCATGACTGTCATCAGTGCACCTGTAGTAATGTTTGCAGTATTGCGACTCTGCGACCTTGTATCTGATGAGGCGATTTATAAAAAAGCTGCACTTGCATTTATGTCGTGTACTTGTGCATTAACGAGCATTGCCCATATAGTAAATATTACGGTAACAAGACCGCTTATGGCCAAAGGCGTAGATGTTCCTACATATTTTCAAATCGGTTATTGGCCGTCGGTTGAAATGGCGATAGATTATTCTGCGTGGGGATTTTTTACCGGACTTGCGTTTTTGTGCATAGGTTTGGCGACTAAAAATAAAAACAAATTATTTCAAATAATAAAGGCAACGTCTTTGATTTGCGGCAGTTTGTGCCTTATCGGATTCTCGGGAACTATATTTATAAACGAAAATATCTGGTACACCGCCCCGCTGGGATACGGATTCGGGACAATAATTCTTTGCCTACAAATGCTTCGATTAAAAAATTAATCAGCCAAAAATATAAACATACGGAAGCAGAAAACAGTCAAAAAAGTTGAATTTGTAGGTGGAATTTTATGATTGGCGACACAGTAAAAGTAATCGTTGATAGACCGTTGGGAAGTTATCATCCAAAACACAAAGATATTTATTATCCGATTAATTACGGTTATATCGAAGGAATTATTGCTCCGGACGGTGAAGAACAAGACGCATATATTCTGGGAGTAAACGAACCTGTAAAAGAATTTGCGGGAAAAATAATTGCAATTATCCATAGAGAAGATGACATCGAAGAAAAATGGATTGTCGCACCGGAAGAAATGACATTTACAAGAGAAGAAATAATGCAACAAGTTCATTTTCAAGAACAATATTTTAAATCGGAAGTAAGAATGTAAGATTCGAATTTATGCATAATTATTATATGTAATCTCTTGACAGTGCGTACGATATATCGTACGCATATTAATATATAGGAGTTATATCATGACAGTGATGACAGCAACAAAGGCAAGAAGCAACCTTTACACTCTAATAGACCAAACTAAGAATTCTCATGAACCAATAGTAATATCCGGAAAAAGAAATAATGCAGTTCTCATATCAGAAGATGATTGGAATTCTATTCAGGAAACATTGTATCTTTGTTCAATTCCCGGAATGAGAGAATCTATTCTTGAGGCAAGCAAAGAACCTTTAGATGAAAGTGTTGAGGATCTCGGCTGGTAATGTGGACGATAAAATATTCAAAACAAGCTGTAAAAGACAGTAAAAAAATAGAACAATCCAATCTAAAACAATCTGTAATAAATTTGCTTGAGGTATTAAAAGTAAATCCGTTTCAAAATCCTCCTCCTTATGAAAAACTGGTTGGAGATTTGACAGGAAAGTATTCAAGAAGAATAAATATTCAACATCGACTTGTTTACGAAGTTTTTGAAGAAGAAAAGATAGTCCGCGTTCTTAGAATGTGGACTCATTATGAATAAACCACAGATGAAAGATGATAAAATAATCAAATCGAAATACTGAATAAGGAAAACCAAAATGAACAGCGTAAACAAAACTATGTATATTCCCTTGTACGGAAAAGCTTATGTCAGCAAAAAAGGAATTATTCTTAGTGACAAAAAGGCAGAAGAAATCTGGAACAAAGAAGGCTTCCCTTTAAAAGGCAAATCAAAATCAAAATGGCTTGCGTATTTTATGGGAATGCGAGCGGCTGTTTATGACCGATGGGCAAAAGAACAAATGGAAGAAAATCCTGACGCAGTTGTACTTCATATCGGTTGCGGAATGGACAGTCGCGTTTTAAGAATTGGTGACAATTTGCACAAATGGTATGACATAGATTTTTCTGAAGTTATCAGCGAACGCAAGTTGTATTATGCGGAAAACGAAAATTACAAAATGCTTGTAGGCGACGCAAGAAAACCTGATTGGCTTTCGGAAATTCCAGAGGCAAAATCAGCAGTAGTTATCTTTGAAGGTATAAGTATGTACCTTGCCCCCGATGAAATAAAAAATTTATTTTCTTCATTAAATAATCATTTTGAAAAAGTTGTGCTGTTGATGGATTGTTACACAACAATGGCGGCAAAAATCTCAAAGTATAAAAATCCGATTAACGAAGTCGGTGTTACAAAAGTTTACGGAACGGACGACCCGACAATATTTGACAGTGAAAACTTTAAGTTTGTAAAAGAACACAATATGACGCCGGACAATTTCATAGATGAACTACACGGAACGGAGAAATTTATATTCAAAAAAATATTCGCCGGAAGTTTTTCCAAAAAAATGTATCGCCTGTTTGAATACAAAAGCGTTTAGTTTTCAAGAAGTAAATTAATACAATAAAAAGGACTTTATGATTAAAAAATTATACCCAAACGGAAAATCAAAAGCATTCAATGTTTCCTACGACGACGGCGTTTTGCAGGATGTTCGTTTTGTGAAGTTGTTGAATCAATATGTTTTAAAAGGAACTTTTAATCTTAATTCCGGACTTATGGAAAATGAGTTTGAATGGATTCACGAAAGTGGTTGTGTTGTGAAACGGCTTTCAAAAGAAAAAGTTTTGTCTTTGTATGATGGACAACACATTCTAAAAAGTCATTTATTTTACAAAGTTTTCGGATTGTATTCCTAAAACTTCTTGATTTATGAAAGTTTTTGGATTGTAATCCAATTACTCCCCGAAGCAGATTACGACGGAATAATTCGTAAAAATGCCTTGGATTGGTTGATGGAAGAAAACTAGTAAAATATTAGAAAAATCAAATGGAGTTTTTTTATGAAAATTGCAGTTGCTCAAATTTAGATTTATTAATTAGAATTTTCACTCTGTCGAAGAAATTATTATGGAACATAAAACAATTAAAGGAATCGGCGGCGAAGTCCATTATTGGATTTCAAGAACAAACGACAAGCCCAAAGGAACAATTGTTTTTACTCATGGTTTAACGGCAAACCATACAATGTATGAAAAGCAATTCGAATATTTTAAAAATGAATATATTGTAATCTTGTGGGACGTTCCCATGCACGGCTTATCAATGCCTTATGAAAATTTTTCCTATGAAAATACCGCAAGAGATTTAAATAAAATATTAGAACAGGAACACATTGAAAAAGTCAGTTTGGTCGGAATGTCAATGGGAGGCTATCCGTCTCAAATGTTTGCACATTTATATCCTGAAAAAGTACAATGTTTTATCGGGATTGATACAACTCCTTTCGGAACTGAATATTATTCAAAATCCGATTTGTGGTGGCTATCTAAAGTCAAACCCATAGGAAATTGGTTTTCAGATAAAATCCTTCGGCACAGTATGGCAAAATCTATATCTGTGACGGACTATTCTTATAACAAAATGCTGGAAATATTAGCTCCGTTGTCTAAAGAACAAATTCTGGAACAAATGAATATTGCTTACGGAAAGTTTGCACAGGAAAATAAAAATCTTCAACTGAATTGCCCTGTGCTTATTTTACTGGGAGATAAAGATAAAACCGGCAAAGTAAAACAATATTGTATCGCATGGTCAAAAAAAACAGGCTATCCGCTGCACATCATTAAGAATGCTTCCCATTTTTCAAACGCAGATAATGCAGAACAAGTTAATTCCGAAATAGAACAGTTTATACAGGAATCAAGTAAAAAAACTTTAGATAAAACTATAAATTAGAGAGTAGGATTTTTATGGACAACAAAATGAATCTAAATCAATTCAAATGGACACGAGAACCAAAAAGTTTTTCGGTAACTTCAGATAAAATTGAAATCATAACAACACCTTATACTGATTTATGGCAGCGAACTTATTATCATTTCAGAAATGACAATGCTCCCGTTTTGCAAATAGAAACCGATGAGAAATTCTTTTCATTTACTGTAAAGACAGAATTTGAAAGTAAACACAGATTTGACCAATGCGGAATCGTAATGTACCTTGATTCTGACAATTGGCTAAAAGCTTCTATTGAATACGAAAATGAACGCTTTCAGCATTTAGGAAGTGTAGTTACAAACAACGGCTATTCCGACTGGGCAACAACGGAAATTGACGCAAACATAAAATCAATGTGGTACAGATTCAGTCGTCGTGAAAATGATTACCGAATTGAATGTTCCAATGACGGAATTACTTTTAAGCAAATGCGAATCTGCCATATGTGGAAAGGTAACAGAAAAATTCAGTTTGGAATTTACGCTTGCAGCCCCGAAGATTCATCTTTCAACGCAACTTTTTCCCACATGGAAATGACAGAATGCAAATGGCTTGCCCACGACGGACAACAACCCGACGAAGATTAATCCAATTTGCTTATTTATTTTTAGTTTTATAGCGATTTTGAATTTGTGACAAATACCCGATAGATTTGACTAAAACCACGGCATAACATACAAAGCAAAAAAGCGTCAAAAGTATTGCCGGAATCATCGTAATCAGAAAACCACGCAAAACTTCACCTGTCGGAATAGAAATCATATCAAAATGATTCGCCGTAATAAAAATATAATACGGCACGGTAAACGCAAAAATTATAAATACAGACAAACTTTTCCATGTTCGTGAAAGTTTTGTCGAGCCGAAATGTCGCATTCCGACCTGCATCAATCTCGATGCAAAATGAAGCATTATCGACATCAAAACCGGAAGATACGAATGTATCACCTGCATTACCGGATTTTTATACAAAAAGAAATCGAGAATATTCAAAATTAAAATCGATACACTCACAAAAACTGAAATCATCGAATATTGAAACGGAAAAACAAAAAATACAATAAGTGTCGCTATAAAAATCAATATTGATCCGACTATTTCTATGCCGTAAAATAATTGAAACGGATGACTGACTTCCATAAAAACAGAAGCAATCAAATTAGGACGTATCAACCAAAAGAACGTTCCGATAAGTATAAGTTTTAATGCATGCAGCAAATCTTTTGTTTGTTCTTTATCCATATTTTCCTTCTGATACACGATTTTTCAAATGGGCGTATGATAAACATTTTCGCACTAAATGTAAAGGTTGCAATCAATTGCCGACTTTTGATTTATTTTTAAAAAAGTAAGTTAAATAAAATCTGAGATTGTCGATTTTATAATATAGTATTAATTCGACACAGCGGAGAATCTTATGTCTTTATCAGAAAACGATTTCAATCAAATCATTTCAATCATAACTAAATGCAGCGGAATTATTCCTTTAGAGTGTCACAAGCCGGCAATTCATGATTATATTCAAAAACGTCTGGAGCAAATCCAAGATTTCGAACCTATTGTCAAATTCAAATTTCTTTTGGAACAAGACAAAAACGAGCTGGCTGAGTTAATAAATGTATCAATTCAAAACAAAAGTTATTTTTTCCGTGACGAAAAACACTTTTCTATTCTGGAAAAAAAGATTTTTCCCGAATGGCAGGCGAATCATCCCGATTCAAATATAAATATATGGAGTGCCGGTTGTTCCTCCGGAGAAGAGGCTTATTCCTTGGCTGTTCTTGCGTATTCTTGTCAAATCACTCCGACTATCACCGCCAGCGACATCAGTACATCATCGCTGAATACTTGTACAATGGGAGTTTTCAGTACGGATTCCAAAAGATTTGACGACGGTGCTATTTTTCACAATCTATTGATGCCTTACCTTACAGAAAACAATAAATTTTCATTTACCGGTGAAATACGCAGTTTGATTCATACCAAGCAAATTAATTTGGCAAAACCTGAAGATTACAAACTGCCTGCAAAGCAAGATATTATTTTCCTTCGTAACGTTTTGATTTATTTCAATGATGAACTGACTTATAAAATCTTAAAAAACATTACATCCAATTGTCTTGCAGACGGAGGTTTTTTATTCCTTTCACAAAAAGAAGCTGTTTCCTTCCCGAAAGAAATATTGCCTGAAAACTTAAAGAAAATAACTTTCGGTGAGACTATTTATTTCTGTAAAAGATAATATCTTGCTTGATTTGTAATATTTCTATTTTATTCTTTTTCGTTTTAATGTATTTATTAGCAAAATATTTATATTGCTTAAGGAAATAAGTATGAATCTTACATTAGAACGAGAACGCGATATTTGTTCTGCATATTTAGACAGTTCATTGCATTTAGGAATCGCTCAATCTCAATTACTTGTACAAGACGGAATCACCGAATGTTTCGAAAAACTCGGCTGTGACGGAATCGTCTATCGTGAAAAATTCAATGCTTTTTGGGTTTTCACTCGAATGAAGATAAAATTTATCAATCGCCCGCAATGGAAAGATATTGTAAAAGTAAAGACTTTCCCTATAAACAACGCCGGCGTAAGAACTTGCGTAAATACACAAATCACCGACATGCAAGGAAACAACCTTATTCTGGCAAATCAAGAAGCTTGTGTTTTAAATCTGGAAACTCGCCGTCCGATGCGTCTTACAAATCTTCCGTTTCCGAAAGAAGACTTTCCGGAAGCAGTTTTTAATACCGCATTTGAAAAGTTTGACATTTGCGAAGCTGTCAAGGTTTACGAGCAACGCATTCATTCGCAACATATCGATATGTCAAAACACACAAACAATGTGGAATACGCAAAATTTGCATTAAATGTCTTTTCCGATGATTTCTTACAAACTCATGAAATCAAAGAAATAGAGCTTCATTACATGGGCGAAAGTCGCGAAGGTGAGCTTCTTGAGATTTTCCACAAACAAGCAAACGACACGACTCACTATTGCCAAATTCGTTGCAATGACCGCACTGTTTTTGAAATGAGCATTTTATTCTAAGCTCATTCGACTAATTTCGGGATTTATGAAACGGGTCAAAATAATCTCGCAAGAATTCACCTATAAAATTGAATGCAAGCGTAGTTACCAGTAAATAAACTCCCGGAATTATTACCCACGTATATTTTGTAATATTGCTCACCGTAGTCGCGTCTCGTGAAATCAACGAACCCCAGCTTACAGCCGGATCGACAATCCCAAGCCCTAAATAAGAAAGCGTAGTTTCTCCCAAAATATAACCGGGAATCCCCAATGTTATACTGATAATCAATATAGAAGACAACTGCGGAATTATGTGCTTGAGCAATATCACTATCGCCGGTACACCTTCGGCCTGTGCGTTTACCACAAAATCTTCACGCTTCATACTGTGTACCATTCCGCGAATCAATCTGGCACTTCCGGGCCAACTTACAAATGCCAAAATTATCGTGATAATCATATACGACTGTCCGGAATCCATAGTCCTACTCATTAACGACCGAATAAACAAAATCAAATAAAGTCCCGGAATTAATATAAAAAATTCTGAAATCCTCATAATAATCCAGTCTACCGCACCGCCGTAATAACCGCTTATTCCGCCTAAAATAACAGCTATCGATAATGAAATAAATATTGCAATAATTCCTATAGTAAGCGAAACTCGCGAACCGTAAACAATACGACTGAAAATATCACGCCCCAAACTGTCTGCACCGAACAAAAACACCGGATAACTTTGCACTTTGCCGGATTGAGATTCTACATCCGTATACGGAACATCTGTCCCAAACAAATGAATGTCTGTTTTAAATATTCCGAAAAGACGATACTCCTCGCCTTTCACAAAAAATTTTACCTTGTAATGCTCCCCGCGAATTCTTGCATAACGATAAGTCACCTCATCCAGCAATACTCTTTTTTGAACCTGCGGCCCGAATCCGTTTTCTACAGAATGCCACACCAACGACGGCGGGCAATATGACAACGACGCAAACACTGTATCCGGACGATACGGAGCAATAAATTCTGCCAAAATCATCTGTAAATAAAGAAAAGCAAGCACTGCAACAGAACAAAGTGCCACCGGTCTATTTTTTAACATTGCCAAAAAACGTTTCATTCTCACATCCTTTATTTCGATGAATATCTGATTCTCGGATCGACTATCGCCAACAAAATATCCGAAATCAACATTCCTGCCAGCACAAGAAAACTGATAAACATAATATTAGTCAACACCAAATTGATGTCTTCCTGCAATACGGCTTCATACATCAACTTACCGATTCCCGGATAACTGAAAACAATTTCGAGAATCAATGACCCGGAAAATAAATCTGCCAATAAGTTACTGCTTGATGTAATGTAAGGATTCAATGTATTGCGAAATGCATGATTGAAAAATATTCGCTTTTCGCTTATCCCGCGAGACCGCAACGCCGTAATATACGGCATATTCAACTGGTCAAGCATTGTCGCACGAATCATTCGCACAGTTCCGCCGATTCCGGCAAGAAAAGAAGCAAGTAACGGCAAACATATATGATACAAATAACTGAATGTAAAACGAACCGGAGCCTCACTGTACGGAAAATCGGGATACGCCGTAATCGGAAAAATCCCCGTAGATGCTGCAAAAAGTTGCAATATTATTAACAACAAAATTGACGGAAACGCATGAAGGAACATCAATACGCCGCCGGAAATATAGTCAAACCGCGTTCCCGCTTTCGATGAAAAATAAATTCCGATTGCAAACGATATAAGCGTAATGAAAATTAAAGATATTACATTTAAAATCAACGAATTGATAAGTCTGTCTCTTACCAAAAAAAGAATCGGTGCTCGCGATATCAACGAACGCCCCAAATCATGTTTCACTATCACCTGATGAAGCCAGTTGAAATATTGCACATAAAACGGTTTATCAAGTCCCAAACGTGCCTTTGCCGCTGCAATCTCCTGTTCATCAAAAAAATTCGTATCTTTGCCCGGCTTACTTCCGGCTGCCCCGGAGGAATTAAGCAATTCCTGCTTTACATAACTGTCTATGATATCTCCGGGCGTCAATGCCATCAAGCCGAACACGGCAAAACCGAGAACAAACAAAGTTACAAGCATTGACAATGTACGTGTTGTAATAAAAACCGCAAGTGGGTGTTTTTTCCTAAACTGCAAAAAGAAATCGACTGCTTTCATTATATTTTCCTACTATAATTTTTCGGCGATTTTAATTTGCAATTTAGAAAAATTATTTTACTCGTCTTTTTCCGTCACGGTAACTACGCTGACTATCTTAGATGAAAGAAATCCGAAACCGACTAATTGTTTGTATAATGTTCCGAATATGATTTTAAATACGGCAATCACTGGAATTGCAAAAACCATTCCCAGAAAACCGAATAATTTTCCGCCGGCGATGATTCCCAAAAATACAAGAATTCCCGGCAATTCTACCGATTGGCTCAAAATTAACGGTTTTAATACTTGATCCAACGCCTGAACTATTACAACAATCAATATAATATTGAACACGTTAGGAGAAATACCGAACAGCGAAACATTATCAATAGGAAATAATCTACAAACATACATTATTACCCCCAAAACTCCGCCCATAAACGGTCCGACATAAGGAATGGCATTTAAAATGCCGGCTATAAGTCCGCCGATAAGAGCTGCTCCGAAAGTAACACCGCAAATATACCAGCCGGAAAAAGTCAGAAGTCCGATGACAAGACTTTCAATAAGCGTTCCGCGAATATAATTTCCAAACATGCTGTCTATTTCATGCCATGTAATTACAACCATTTCAAAATATTTGTTCGGTACTTTACTCAACAAAAATCTTTCAAAGTCGCCGCCTTTCCACAACAAGAAAAAAAGCAAAACACAAGAGATTAATGTCAACGTTGCAACATTCGATACGCCGGAAACCAGTTTCCCTATTCCCGATGTTATTCCGGTAAATTTAAAATCACCGAAAAGAGCCGTAGATAAAGAAGTAAAATCTATTTTAGCAACAATGTCTTTTCCGTCTATTCCGAACCGTTGCGTTAAGAAACTACTGACCGTAACTTTTGTCTGCTCTAATCCTCGTACAATCTTAGATTGGATTTCGACAAAATATTCTTTAGACGGAATCATTGTTTTTATCACAAAAAATAAGCTGATTCCTATCACCACAATAATCGTAAAAACTAATAATACAGCCCAAATTCTCGGAACTTGCTTACGTTCAAAAAAAGTTACAAGCGGACTGGCTAAATAACCGATTATCATCGCAATAAGAGTCGCATTCAATAACGGTAAAAAAGAATATATTCCCAACAGAATAATTCCCAGAAAGATTAATGCAATCGTGAGTTTTGCATAGTTTATTTCTATAAATGTTCTGCGTTTAAATCCCGAGTCCAAAGTATTCGAAGACTTTCCCATAACTAACTCCTCTCTAATGAAATAAACTCTTGAGAAATTATTTCTTCGACACTTTTTATATTGGTTGATGCATCTTTTGACAAAGCATTTATATAATCCGTTAATTTTTTGTTTTGCAATTTTGTTTCTAACAATTCATGATTTGTATTTCTAAGTTTTTGACCTTGGATAGATATAATATTTCTAAAAACCTTCTGACATATCACAGGTTCTTTTTTGAAAAAAGCCAATAAGTTCTTAACAAACAAAACTATAACTTCTGCCGACTGTGTACACACTGCGTCGGTAGTACGATGAGCGTCTTCATCCATAAAAGCCATCTCGCCGAACATTCCGCCTTCTGACATTTTTGCATATATTTCGGTATAACGTTTCATTTTCGAACGGTCTGATTTATCCACCAAAGTTTGAGTTCTTTGAATAGAGATTTCTCCCGACCTTACTATAAATACTCCGCCGCAAGGATTGCCTTCGTGAAATACGTATTCATTTTTTTTATATTCACGGAAATGGAATATCGTATATAATTTTTTTAATTCTCTGTCTTTCAAATCTTTAAACAAATCAATACTTTTTAATAATTTGACAACCTCTTCTTTGATTGGATCTCGTTTATCAATATTTTTCTTCAAAGATTCGTACAGCGGAAGTTTTACAAAAAACTTTTCTTCATTTTCAAACTCTTCGGCTTCAATATCTGCTTTTCTGTTTTCTGCCAGTTTCTCTTTTCTTCGCTTAAACATACGCAACTCCTAACTTTTTTTCGATATTTAAGTTAAAAAATATGAATACTTTCATTGCAAACGCATATCTGTATTAAACTATTTTTACATCCTATTCTTAGCTTGTTCCAATGAATAAATACAACCGCAATAAGGCTGACGATACAAATCGTATTGACGTGACAACTCTATAGAATGTAAATATCCGCCGCGTTTTTTAAAATCTGCCGGTAAAAATGCTATTCCCATTTCTGCTTCTATTTTCTTACCGATTTCATACAACACAGTCGCATTTTTGTAAGGACTCACGGAAAGTGTTGTTCCGAAAAAGTCAGCCTTATTTTCTAACGCTTTTCGTGCCGTTTCACGCAATCGCAATTCATAGCAACGATGACAACGCTCTGCCCCTTCCGGCAATTTTTCCAAACCTTTGGCTATTTCAAAAAAACACTCCGGTTCATAATCTCCGGGAAGCAAACTTACTTTACCGGGTAAAGGAAGCTCTTTCAACAATCGTTCTTGTTCCGCCAACCGTTTGTTGTATTCTGCAAGCTCTGTAATATTGGGATTATAAAAAAACACCGTAATATCAAAAAACTCTGCAAGATAAGTAAGACAATGACTGGAACACGGAGCACAACAACTGTGCAAAAAAAGTCTGGGTGTTTTTTGTTCGATTTTGATTTGCTCTATAAGAGTATCTAATTCTTTTTGATAATCAGCTTTTTTCATTACCGCTCGCTTTTTGATTTTTTAAATATTTCTCTTCAAATTCATTTACCGGCATCGGACGAGCAAAATAATACCCCTGAACCATATCGCAACCGACTTCCGTCAAGAAATCTACTTGTTCCTTTGTTTCGACACCTTCGGATACAACTTTCATATGAAGGCTTTTTGACAATTCTATAAATTTTGAAATAACTTGATTGCCGCGTTCTTGGTTTTCATTTTCAAAAAATGCTTTATCCAGTTTGAGTACGTCTACTTCTACATCTTTAAGCATATTCAGCGAACTGTACCCACTGCCGAAGTCATCAATAGAAATGGAAAATCCACTCTTTCGCAACTTCTGCCCAAAGTCAGCAAGAAAAACCATCTTTTCAAACATCGCACTTTCTGTAAGTTCGAACTCCAATAGGTTTACAGGAATATTATATTTATTCACAATTTGAGAAATCTTAGACAGCGTTTCTTCCTTTTGCAAATGTTGACGTGATAAATTTATCGAAATCGGTACCACCGGATATTCTTTGTCAATCCATTCTCGCAATGTCTGACAGACCTGTTC